>DRJN01000426.1 GCA_011052165.1 Gammaproteobacteria bacterium | reverse complement strand
GGGGTTGCCAGAATGCCTGGATAAGCCGATCAGTCTGTCGTTGTTGTTGCAGCAGTTCGGCAAGGCTGATGTCCGTTGCCGGAAATAACTTGCCGTGGTACAGGGCGGTGCCAAAACGCAGGGCGGCGAAGCGATCAGCGAGTCTCAGGCCCCTGGCACCCAGCAGGGCAAAGAGCAAATGCAAGGGCGCGGGCAGTGGCGGTGTTTTCAAACGCAAAGCCTCACCATGAAGGCTGTGCATGGTCAGATTCAAAGGCTGGCGCAACAGGCTTTGCTGCACATCCATGCCGATATCTTGCAGCAGTTCGAGGATGCTGTGGTAGGCGCCGATGAGTAGATGCTGGCCGTTATCAACCGTATAGTTTGCAAATGCGACCCGGCGTGCTCGCCCCCCCGGTTGGCGGGCAGATTCCAGCAGGGTAACGGCGTGGCCTTTCTTGGTTAGTTTGACGGCCGCGGCCAGTCCTGCCCAGCCGCCGCCGACAATCAGAACGGAGTGGGGTTCTACCCGCTGCGGTTCCGTCATTAGTGAGCAGGGCCGCAGCGATGATGGCGGCGCCATTCCCGCAGCCAGGTAGCCAGCGCCAGCCAGAGTTTATGCGCGTTAGACAGGCGAACACGACCAGTGAGTACCGGGAAATGATTTTTCTCCATTTTATCCAGTACCGCGCGGTAAATGGCCGCCATGATCAGGCCACAACGCTGGTTGAAGCGATCCTGTTCAGGCAAATATTCGAAAGCACTATGATAATACTGTTTCGCACGATCGCATTCGAACTGCATGAGCTGCTGAAAATTCGGCGAAGCCTGGCCGGCAAAAATGTCTTTTTCACTGACTGAAAAACGTTGCAGATCCTCAGCCGGTAAATAGATCCGTCCCAGTTGCGCATCTTCATGCACGTCACGCAGAATATTGGTGAGCTGGAAGGCCATGCCCAGATCGCGTGCGTATTTCAGCGTGCGCCGATCTTCATAGCCGAAAATTTCCGCCGCCATCAGGCCGACGACCCCCGCCACCCGGTAACAGTACAGGCTTAGGGATTTAAAATTTTCATAACGCTGCTGCTGGAGATCCATTTCCATGCCGTCAATGATTTCCAGAAAATATTCCTCAGGCAGATCGAATTGTTCCAACACGGGCGTCAGGGCGCGGGTAACCGGGTGCTGCGCCTGGCCGGCAAACAACTGATCGATTTCAGTACGCCACCATTGCAGCTTGATCTGTTTGATCTGAATCTCACCGGGATTATCGACTACGTCATCCACTTCGCGGCAAAAAGCATACAGCGCAATAATCGCCCGGCGCTGGTTTGCAGCCAGCGCCATAAAACTGTAATAGAAGCTGGAACCGCTGCTGGCAGCTTTGTCCTGGCAGTATTGCTCGGGGGTCATAAAAGATGCGTTGTCCGTGATCGGTCGGGGTGCCTGATTATTGCAGTGTGTGATGGAAAACGCTAGCGATGGGTAACGCGCTTTTTGCGCGTGGTTTTTTTGCGTGAGGGAGTGTGGCGTGGTGGTTTTTGAGTAGCGTAGGGTGGGCACGGGTTTTGTGCCCACGCGTTATACTGTGAAGTTTCCCGCGTGGGCACAAAACCCGTGCCCACCCTACCGGGTTGCAGGGTAATTTATTCAATTCCTTTGCGTATCTCCGCGTCCTTTGCGGTGAGCATATTTTTTCTTCGCTATTTTCTTATGTCGTGTACGTTGGCTTTTTCCGGCGGGAGCTTTATGTTTGGTTTTTATGATTTTGCGCCCAGCATCATTATTCTCCCCCGTTACGCGCGGTTGCCAGCTGGGTACCAGATGGCGTTTGCCATTACCAATGAGATCGCTGCGGCCCATTTTGTTCAGTGCTTCGCGTAGCAGCGGCCAGTTTGCCGCATCGTGATAACGCAGAAAGGCCTTGTGCAGGCGGCGTTGTTTGATGCCTTTGGGACTGCTTACCTCTTCGGAGTCCCGGCTGATTTTACGTAGAGGATTTTTGCCCGTGTGGTACATGGCTGAGGCAATCGCCAGGGGCGTAGGCAGGAAGCCCTGCACCTGATCCAGGCGAAAATTATTTTGCTTTAGCCACAATGCCAGGTTGAGCATATCCTCATCGCTGGTGCCGGGATGAGCAGATATAAAATAAGGTATAAGATATTGTTCCTTGCCGGCTTCGCGGGAATATTGTTCAAACATCTGTTTGAACTTGCCGTACACACCGATGCCCGGTTTCATCATTTTGCTTAAGGGACCGGCCTCGGTATGTTCGGGGGCGATTTTCAGATAGCCCCCGACATGATGGCTGACCAGCTCTTTCACATATTCAGGCGACTGGATGGCCAGATCATAACGCAGGCCGGAGGCAATGAGGATGCGTTTAACGCCGGGGATTTTGCGTGCCCGGCGATAGAGTTTTATCAGGGGCCGGTGGTTGGTGCCCATATTGATGCAAATGTCCGGATAGACACAGGACAGTCGCCGGCAGGCCGATTCGATTTTTTCCGACTTGCATTTGAGCCGGTACATATTGGCTGTGGGGCCGCCTAGATCAGAAATATTGCCGGTAAAGCCGGGCACG
>DRJN01000425.1 GCA_011052165.1 Gammaproteobacteria bacterium | reverse complement strand
GGAGGAGTAGGGGGCAAGCGCCTGGTAGCGTATGTGGTAAGTGAGAAACTTGATGAAGCTTTCACGTCCGGGCTGCGGGATTATCTGAAGGGAACGCTGCCCGAGTACATGGTGCCATCTGCTTTTATTGTGCTCGAAGCTTTCCCGTTGACACCCAACGGCAAGGTGGACAAAAAGGCGTTGGCCGCTATGGACCTGCCCCAGTCACTGGAGGCAGAGTACGTCGCTCCCCGTACTCCGGTCGAAGAGGAGCTGGTCACGATCTGGTGCGACCTGCTGGAACTTGATCACGTGGGTATCCATGACAACTTCTTCCAGTTGGGCGGTCATTCATTGCTGGCCACACAAGTGATGTCACGCATTCAGTCCGTCTTTCAGAAGGGATTGTCGTTACGGATTTTCTTTGAGAACCCGACGGTAGCCGAGATGTCGCTGGTTATTTCCGGCACGCAAACAAATCAGGCCTCTCTTGTTGAACAGCGCATTGTTCCCGTCACGGATCGTCGCAGCGCTGAACTGTCATTTGCCCAGCAACGGCTATGGTTCCTGTACAGACTGGATCCGGACAGCCCCTTTTACAATATTTCTGCAGCATGGCGCATGAAGGGGCCGCTTGATGTCGGCGTACTGGAGAACGCTATAAATATAGTTATTCAAAGACATGAGGCTTTACGCACGACGTTCCGCATGCAAAAGGGTGAGCCTGTCCAGCTTATAGCCCCGTCGCTAACAGTATCTTTACCGGAGATCGATCTGTGTGATTTGCCCGATGCCGAGCGGGAAGCCGAAGTTCAGCGCCTGGTAACCAGTGAATCCCGGCAGCTGCTGGATCCGGAAAATGGCCCCTTATTGAGCGTAAAACTACTGCGCCTGGCGGAACAGGAACATGTATTCCTGCTGATTATTCATCATATTGTTTCTGATGGCTGGTCGATGGGTGTACTCATGCATGAGATCTCGGCGCTTTACAAGGCGCTGGCAGCAGGAGGACAACCCGACCCCTTGCCGGCACTGCCTGTTCAGTACGCTGACTTTGCTGTCTGGCAACGCAACTGGTTACAGGGAGACGTGCTGGATGGACAACTGCAATACTGGAAGCAGCGGTTAACCGGCGCATCGACACTGGAATTACCCACCGACCGGCCGCGACCGGCAGTTCAGACGCTGGCAGGTGATTACCTGTCATTCAGATTTTCGGAATCGCTGACGGCAGCACTTAAAGAGCTGGGTTATGGTGAGGGTGCCACCCTGTTCATGATCCTGTTAGCGGCCTTTCAGGTGTTGCTGCATCGCTATACCCGCCAGCAGGATATTGTCGTCGGTTCTCCCATTGCCGGGCGACAGCAGCAGGAGACCGAAGGCCTGATCGGGTTTTTTGTAAACACGCTGGCCCTGCGTGCGGATCTATCCAGTGATCCGACCTTCCGCGAATTGCTGGCACAGGTACGCGAGACCACACTGGGCGCCTATGCCTACCAGGATCTGCCATTTGAGAAACTGGTCGAGGAACTGCAACCGGAACGGAACCTCAGTCATAGCCCGGTGTTCCAGGTGATGTTTGCGTTGCAGAACATACCGCCGAGGGATTTAACGCTTGCAGATGTGAGTATTAGCCAGATTGCTGCTCGAAGTAATACGGCCAAGTACGAACTTTCTCTCTTTATGGCAGAGAAGGGTAAAGAGCTGTCGGGATTGTTCGAATACAACACTGACCTGTTCGATGAAACCACTATCCGGCGCATGGCGGGCCATTTCCAGATCCTGGTAGAAGACCTTGTGTCCAGTCCCGACCAGCGCATCTCGACGCTTGCACTCCTGACAGGAGCAGAGCGCCGACAGTTATTAGCCGACTGGAACAGCACTGCCACTGACTACCCCCAGGATCAGTGTATCCATCAACTCTTCGAGATGCAGGTGGCACGTACCCCTGCGGCAGTGGCGGTGGTCTACGAGGATCAGCGGTTAAGTTACGCCGAGCTGAATGCCAAAGCCAACCAGCTGGCCCATTATTTAAGAATCCAGGGCGTGGGCCCGGATGTCCTGGTCACGATCTGTGTCGAACGTTCACTGGAGTTGGTGATCGGTGTGCTGGGTATCCTGAAGGCCGGAGGTGCCTATGTGCCCCTGGATCCCGGTTACCCGAAGGATCGCCTGGCCTTCATGCTTGAGGATACCCGGGCCCCTGTAATGGTGACCCAGGCAGCCCTGGCAGGGATATTGCCCCGCGGCAAAACCAGGGTGCTGTGTCTGGGTGACGACTGGGAGCGCATCGCCCGTGAAAGTGATGAGAATCCCGTGAACCAGACTGCAATAGATAACCTGCTTTACGTGATATACACCTCCGGGTCGACCGGAAAACCCAAGGGTGTTTCGCTATCTCATCGCTCGCTGTGCAACCTGGTAAGGTGGCAAACGAGTCAGCCGGACTTCATGAAAGAAGCCAGAACACTTCAATTCACGTCGCTGAGTTTTGATGTCAGTTTCCAGGAAATGTTTACCACCTGGTGTTCAGGTGGAACACTGGTAATGATTGCACCGGAGATCCGGAGTGACATAAAGAGGCTGGCTGATTATATAGTGGATAACGGTATTGAAAGACTGTTCCTGCCCTTTGTGGCGCTGCATAATCTCGCGGAACTGATGGATCATGCCCAGAGATCGGCTACCAGTCTCAAAGAAATTATCACCGCTGGTGAGCAATTAAGGATTACACCAGCCATTATTGGTCTGTTTACGGAGATGGGAGCCTGCTCTTTACACAATCACTACGGGCCGTCCGAGACGCACGTAGTGACAGCCTGCTCGCTTTCGGGTAATCCGCACAGCTGGCCCGCACTACCGCCTATTGGTCGTCCTATTGCCAATACGCAGATGTATATTCTGGATCGACACAGCTGCCCTGTTCCAACCGGCGTAACGGGTGAGTTGTATATTGGTGGCACAGCCCTGGCGTGTGGTTATCTTAATCGCCCGGAACTTACAGACGAGAAGTTTATACCTGATCCATTCAGCGACAGTAAAGATGCTCGCCTGTATAAAACCGGAGATCTGGCCCGCTACCTGCCCGATGGAAATATAGAATTCCTTGGCCGCATTGACCACCAGGTGAAAATCCGTGGATTCAGGATAGAGCTCGGGGAGATCGAATCGGTGTTGGGGGAGCACGCCGGGATAAAGCACACGGTGGTTGTAGCACGCGAAGATGCACCCGGAGAAAAGCGCCTGGTGGCCTACATTGTTCCTGTTCAGGCACAGGCACCAGGCGTAAGCGAACTGCGCCACTATCTGAAAGAAAAAGTACCCGACTATATGATACCGCCTGCCTTCGTCATGCTGGATGCACTGCCCCTGACGCCCACAGGAAAGGTAGACCGCAAGGCGCTTCCCGCACCTGATCGCCAGCACACAACCCGGGACGAAGGCATTGTCAAGCCACGCAACATAACTGAAGAGACACTCGTATCTATCTGGTGCAAGCTGCTGGGACTCGATACCGTCGGCATCCATGACAATTTCTTTGAACTGGGTGGGCACTCGTTGCTTTCTGTCCGGCTGCTGGACAAGATAGAGAAAACCTTTGGCAAAAAGCTGCCTTTGGCTGCATTGTTCCAGGCCCCTACAATCGATGCACTTGCCCGCAGTTTGCATGACGAAAACCCGGAACTGAAGTGGTCGACACTCATGGCAATCCAGCCGAACGGGTCACAACCACCGCTCTTTTTTGTCTCAGGCAGTACCTTTAAGCAAAGCATTTCACGGTATTTAGGGCTTGACCAACCGTTTTTTGGTTTCGAGGATTTCGGTGTTGATGGAAAGCGTGCGACATATACTAAAGTTGAAGATCTTGCAGACTATTACATAAAGGAGCTGCGTGCGTTTAAACAAAATGGACCCTATTACCTGGCGGGATTCTGTTTTGGTGGCCTGGTTGCGTTTGAGATGGCAAGGCAGTTGACAGAGCAAGGTGAACATATAGCGCTTCTGGCACTAATTGATTCGGTTAACCCTGCTTGCCCCATTTCAAAAACTAAAGTAGAGATCCCGGTTAGTCTGCACACGCGGTATTACAAAAGATTCATTTCGATTCCGCATCGAGATAAACCGGTCTTCCTGACCAGGTCGCTGCTTCGAAAAATAAAGAGTCTGCTTGCGTTCGATAGAGAGAAAATGGCAATTTATATTAAAAATATGATTTGCAAGGTGTTCCTGTGTTTTGAAGTTCCTATACCCGTCAGACTTCGGGATTTCTATATAGTAGAAAACTATATCGAGGCAATTCGCGACTATAAACCAGGAAAATACCCGGGCAAGATAATCCTGTTCAAGTCTGATGAGCATAGTAAACACGATGCCCGGCTCGGTTGGGGCGATATCGCAGAAGGGGGCGTAAAGGTGCACAAAATTGCGGGCAATCATATGAGTATGATTGATGATGACAGGAATGTTAAGATCCTGGCTGAACAACTAAGCGCTGAAATCGAACAGGCGCAAATTGAGGACAGGTAGCCGAAGTGTGTCGACTCCTTTGGAAATGAACGCACCGAAAAATTTTATTATCGGTGCGCAAAAAGCGGGAACAACCTGGTTATGGAGTATGCTTGACCAGCACCGACAGGGGAACTGCAACTATGCAGCAGAAAACCGCCGT
>DRJN01000424.1 GCA_011052165.1 Gammaproteobacteria bacterium | reverse complement strand
CAGATTTATTTTCGCGTGCCTGTTGGAAAAAAAATCTGTCCCCTTTCCTCCTTTTCCCCTTTTCCCGTCCCGTTTTCCCGTGGGGAAAAATAAATCTGTCCCCTTTTCCCGAAAAATAAATCTGTCCCCTTTTCCTTGCGTGGGAAAAATAAATCTGTCCCCTTTTCCTTGTGTCCCCTTTTACTGCTGTCCCCTTTTACTTCTCCGACTCCTTAAACTCCAAAAAAAAGCCGGAACATTGTTCCGGCTTCTTTTACTTTCATTAGCAATCCCCTATGCACTAACTACAGATGGGAATATTAATAATCCTGAGTAACTGTCATCGTTACTCGTACAGCTTCATTTATTAGTTGCCTGTGTTTGCTTATAATTGGCGTAACGTACCTTTGCCAACATGAGATGCTAGAGATTTTGCAATATTGCTCGCTACGGCGCCACTGCTTGTACCCTGAATATCGCTAGTCGCCCGCCACCAAATAGCTTTATTCTTAACATAGTATAAAGCAACGTTGACCTTGCTCCTTGTAACATTTTGTTTCATGACCCCAAGTAACGTTTTTACCCTCGCTGACCCCGAAGCTACTTGGTAGTTACCAAAAATAAATGCATCAACCTTCATTGCGGAGGCTAAAGATTTTAAGAATCGTTGCGTCTGTGCAGTAAATGCGGTTAGTTGTCCACTGCTGGTGTTGTAGTCTGCTTGCAGATTTTTGTATCCACGTCCCAATGATTTTTTGTTGATTGCATTGAGCACATCCCCAGGTGAGCGAATCTTCCACTGCGATTGCTTGGTGGTCAACTCGGCAGAAAGTGCTTGTACGACCGATCCCGCAAATTTCGGATCCTCGTAGCTCTGCAGCCCTTCGCCGATAACACCGCTACCTGGAAATAGCGGGAACAGAGCGACTGAGCGAACTTTGTTGAAATCCATGTTAGGAGAGACGTCTGCGCTGGTTGGCGCCAATATTTTTTCAGATTGATTATCCGGTTTTATGAGATCATTTAGATTCATATTACACCCAGTCAGTACCATACTAAGTGCTACAGTAATAACTGCGATATATTTTCCGTATCTGTTTGTCATGTATTCGTTCCTCGAAGCTTTTAGTTAATTGGATAAAGTGCAACGGGAAAAGGGGACAGATTTATTTTCGCGTGCCTGTTGGAAAAAATGAATATCTCCCCTTTTCCGCCGTCCCCTTTTCCGCCCTTTTCCTGACGCACTTCATTTTGGAGTACCTCTTCTGCGTTAAAATCAGCTATTTTTTGGGTGCGGACATAGACTCCGCTCAACCCTGAGCCTTATATTATGGGGACAAGAAACCCCATGTTATTATGGTAGGTAAAGGAAGCAGGAGTCAAGAAGCAATTAGGGCAGGGCAAGATCATTTAAATCGCGTCACGTAGACAGAAGATGGGCACTTTTAGCTATATTTTTCTCCGGAAAGGATAAAGAGATCTTAATAAATTTGTTTTCCAATACGGAAAAGGAGACAGATTTATTTTCGCGTGCCTGTTGGAAAAAATAAATCTGTCCCCATTTCCCCTTTTCCCCTTTTCCCTTTTCCCCTTTTCCCTTGTCCCCTTTTCCCTTTTCCTTTTCCCCCCTTTTTTCCGTTATTTGGAGAATTACGGATTTAGACGATTGTGGCGGCGTGATGTCAGGCAACGCGCGGTGGCGGCTTACGCCAGCTGGCAAATCCGATTCCGGCCAAGCCGAGGAGCAGGAGCGCGAGCGTCGCGGGTTCAGGGACACCGATGAAGTTGACTTGCCCGACGTTGCCACTCTTCAACGTAATTTTCAATCCATCCATATAGCCATCGAAACCATTCCAACCGCTGTTGGTTTGGACGCTGATCATCTCGACGAGTGCATCGCCGACGCTGGCGGACCCGGCGTCGGTTGCGCTGGCTAACTGCGCGAGTGTAAGGTGATCGAAAGCGTCGTTAAGCCCGCCGGATCCAGAATGCGAAGAGAACGTTATCCCGCCGAAGCTGGAGCCGAGGCCGGTGGACCACTGCTGCCAGGCACCCGTACCGGTGCCGTGCTGGTTATAGTTGCTTATGTACGAGTCGTGGTTCCAACTCTTCGCGTCGCCGCTGCCAGTCGTCCGGGTATAAATAGAAACCCACCAGTCCTGATTTGCCGGGATACCCGGCGAACGCTTGGTGTAATAGCTGATCCCTGCCAGATCCTTGACCTTCAGGCCTGCCGCCTCGGTCGGGAAAAGGGTCGACAGGGCGTCACCATCCGCCAGGTAGCGGGCATGCCAGTTGGTCTTGTTGCCCGCCCCTGCTACCGGACCTTGCCAGGAATCCGGCCCCCAGCCAGTCGGGGCGTCACCCGCGTTCACGCGTGGCTGAGTCTCGTCAGGCACCGCCCCCGGCCCGATATTAATCCGAATGGTCGTCGCCAACACTGAAAAACTGAGCGAAAGCAACATTGCCAATGTGGTACAAATTGCAAGTAGTTTTTTCACTTTTCAAACCTCCCTGGACATCAATAATAGCGACCGGTTGATGCCTACGCCCCGCTTTGTTCGGCCTGGCTTACGCCGCAGGTGAAGCAGACCCATCCCGGAACGGTTCACTCGTCGCAAAAATATGCACTTATCGTACCGTCCAAGAAATATCCATTCTAAACAATCGGTTATAAATTCAGAGGGCATTACAACCCGTTGCAATGGTGCAAAAGTGTAAAAAATCTTGACAAGAAATCAGACGTTTGCTCTCCCGCGTCCTGGGAAACGACTCGAATCACCCAGTAAGAAAGGAGATAACTCTCATAAAAACAATAAGATAAATCGATTTTCTATTGCCCGAACGCCAATGTGAAAAATCCTGACAGCATGCCGGGTGTTCCAAGGTTTTCAGCCTGGAAATTCGCCGCGAGAACTGATCGTTCTGTACAGATATGCCATATAATTCATATAGTTACAATAAATCATCGCCATTTTCTCAAGTGTAAAAAAAACGTCAACAACCCACATGTGGGAAAAGGGGGCGCTACCCCGCTCCGCGTAGACAGATCATTTATTGATCGTCCGTATCGGCATACCACTGCCGCAGGCGCACGCATAAACGCCGGTAAGTTTCACGCTCAATCATATCCGGCAATATCAACCATTGATGTTTGCAGTTATCCGTGCAGGCCAGATGCAGGATTATCAGCCATTCCGTTACCAGGCTGCCTGCCAACAAATGGGCCGGAACATATTTTCCGTTTAGCAGTTCCAGCTCAAAATCACCGTTCATTTTCCAGCAGGCATTTTTGATGGTCTGAAAGCGGGCTTTATAGAGGGTGGACCAGGCGCTCAAAATAATGGCGAATAGAAGCATGCTACGCCCGTACCACGGCAGTGTGGTGGGCAGAAAAAGTGCGGATACAGCCAGTAGATGAACCGTCAGCAAGATGAGGAACAGACGCCGTGAAGAACGGGGTTTAAGGTCCAGCGGCTGCCTGTATTTTTTTTGCGACATGTGCGACATCCTTGTCAAGGGGGAGCGTGCGTCCCATGAGGTGTTCCAGCAGCAACTGATCCGGATAATTCAGCAGCGTATAAAAGGCGCTTTTTTCCTTATCGGTCAGTTGCGAAAAACATTTATCCAGAAAGGATCCCAGCATGGTGTCCAGTTCCAGCATGCCCCGGCGGCACTGCCAGCGCAGCCGCGCCAGCTCCTGTTCGGGAGGTAAATCTGTTTGTGCGGGTTTGAATGTTGTGGTGGTATTCATATCATTCAGACCATATCCTTGACCATGAGTTTCTTGATGTTGTTAATGGCCGCAGACGGGTTCAGACCTTTGGGGCAAACATTTGTGCAGTTCATAATCGTATGACAACGGAACATACGGTAAGGCCCGTCCAGATCTTCAAGCCGTTCTTCGGTGGCCTGATCCCGGCTGTCGGCCAGAAAACGGTAAGATTGTAACAGGGCGGCCGGGCCGCGGAATTTGTCCGGGTTCCACCAAAAGGAGGGACAGGCGGTGGAGCAACAGCCACAGAGAATACATTCATACAGACCATCCAGCTTGTCACGATCTTCCGGCGACTGAAGATACTCGACTTCCGGTTCGCTATCATGCACGATAAGCCAGGGTTTAACGGCGCGATAATGATGAAAGAACTGGCTCATATCCACCACCAGATCACGAATGATGGGCATACCGGGAACGGGCCGCACCTCAATCGGTTCCTTCAGTGAAGACAGCGCGGTAAGACAACCCAAGCCATTTTTGCCGTTGATATTAATCGCGTCCGATCCACAGACGCCCTCACCGCAGGAATGTCGAAAAGCGAGTGTTTCATCCCGCGATTTAATCTTTAACAGGGCATCGCGCAGCATCATGCCGGGCTGGACATCCTTGCTGTGAAGCTCGAATGTCTGCATGAACGGCTTTTTGTCCGACTCTGGATCGTAACGGTAAATTAAAAATTTCATAGTTTAAATCACGAAAGATGCAAAGAGGCGTATTGCCTGATACATGGCATTAATAGACCCTTGGTTTGGGCGGAAAGGTTTCGACCGAGAGGGGTTGCAGGGTCACCGGTTTATAATCCAGGCGTCGGCCTTCCTTGAAAAACAGGCTGTGCTTAAGCCATTGCTTGTCATTTCGGTCAGGATAGTCAATTCTTGAATGCGCGCCACGACTTTCCTGCCTCGCCAGCGCGGATGTGACCGTGGCCACCGCAAGATCGAGTAGGTTTTCCACTTCCAGCGCTTCGATGCGCGCGGTATTAAAGATCTTGCTGTGATCCTTCAGGCGCACATGTTCCATGCGTTTTTCGATTTCCAGTACTTTCTCCAGGCCCTGCTTCAAAATCTCTTCGGTGCGGAAAACACCGCAATACTCTTCCATTACGGCTTGCAGATCGGTGCGTATTCCAGCGACCGATTCACCTTCATCCTTTTTATCCCAACGATGCAGGTGATCCAGCGCGGCCTGTACACTGTTCTCATCAATTTTACGGTGATAACGATTGTTCTTAAGAAATTGGATAATGTCATTACCCGCCGCACGGCCAAAGACCACGATGTCTAACAGGGAGTTGCCGCCTAACCGGTTGGCGCCGTGCACCGAGACACAGGCGCACTCCCCAACGGCATAAAGTCCGGGGATGCATTCCTCGCCCTGCTCCACCGGCACCACCACTTGTCCAAAACGGTTAGTGGGGATCCCCCCCATGGTATAATGCGCAGTGGGATAGACCGGGATGGGTTCTTCCGCTGGTTCGATATGCAAAAAGGTGCGACTGGTTTCACAGATTCCGGGCAGACGCTTGTCCAGCACCTCCTTGCCCAGATGATCCAGTTTCAGCAAAACATAGTCCGCGTCAGGGCCACAGCCCCTACCCTCCTTCACTTCGGTAAAAATGGCCCGGCTGACCACATCCCGGCTGGCGAGATCTTTAGCATGCGGTGCGTAGCGTTCCATGAAGCGTTCGCCATCCTTGTTAATTAAATACCCGCCTTCGCCTCGCGCCCCTTCGGTAATCAGCATGCCACGCCCGGCCACGCCGGTGGGATGAAACTGGAAGAACTCCATGTCCTGTAAAGGAATTCCGGCACGCAGGGCCATGGCCAGTCCGTCGCCGGTATTGATGTGAGCATTGGTGTTGGTGCGAAATAACTGCCCGGCTCCGCCAGTCGCCAGCAGGGTGGTCTTGGCTTCAATCAACAGCGGTTCACCGGTTTCAATTTCCAGCACCAATACACCAAGAATAAAACCGTTGTCATCGCGGATCAGATCAATGGCAAAATATTCATCAAAAAAATGGGTCTTGGCGCGGATATTTTGCTGGTAGAGCGTATGCAGAATCACATGACCGGTACGGTCCGCCGCCGCACAGGTACGCGCCGCCTGTTCGCCACCGAAGTTCTGACTTTGGCCGCCAAAGGGGCGCTGATAAATCTTGCCGTTGTCCAGGCGACTGAAGGGCACACCGGCATGTTCCAGTTCGACGACCAGATGCGAGGCCGCGCGGCACATGTATTCAATCGCATCCTGATCACCAAGATAGTCACTACCCTTGATGGTATCGTACATATGCCAGTGCCAGTTGTCCGGCAGCACATTGGCCAATGCGGCATTGATGCCACCCTGGGCGGCAACCGTGTGCGAGCGCGTGGGAAAAACCTTGGATACCACCGCCACATTGGCGTCGGCCTGGGCCAGTTGCAATGCCGCACGCAAGCCACCCCCGCCCGCACCAATCACCAGCGTATCGAACTGGCGTCGGGGCAGATCCATACTCATAAGCGCACCACTGAAAATAAAATCATACTTACCCAGATCCCCATGGTTAATAATCCCAGCGCCAGCACGATCAAAATACTGAAACGCAGTGCGGTGAGTTGCACATAATCAAGTAATACATCCCGAATGCCCACCCAGGCATGGATGAGAATAAAAAAGAAAAACAGCAGACTGGCAATCGAGACGACCGGCTGACTCAGCAAATGATGCCAGCGCGTATAATCAAGCACAGGACCTGTGCCGAGAGTGAATAATGCAATGAGCAGATAAAGTCCAATATAGGCGCCACTGAGTCGCTGTAACAGCCAGGCGCGCATACCCTGGGCGCGAATACTCATAATAGAACCCCCACGACGGCCAGAACAAACACAAGCAGCCCCGCGAGTATCACACCCAGAGCGCTGGCTCTTGCGGTCTTCAAGTCAATACCCACATCCAGATCCAGCAGTAAAAAACGAATGCCGGCAAAAAAGTGGTGTGCCAGCGAATACAGTAATATCAAACTAAACGCACGCATGAACATATTATCGAAGAAGGAGGTAACCTGGGCAAAGGATTCGGGACTGCGTAAGGATAATGAAAGCGCATAAATAAGAAAGGGGATGCTAAGGAATAACAAAACCCCTGATATTCGGTGGAGAATAGACGCCACACCCGTCACCGGCAAATATATTTTTAGCACATTGAGGTACTTGGGACGGCGAGTTTTTGTTAGCATCAGAGGACCGGTTTTATCCATCTTTGTTATTAAAGCAAATTGTACACGATTGAATGCAAAATGCTGATTGGTTTGCTTAATCCTGCGTAGCCATACAATAATAGATTAAGATCCGGAATCCGACAAATAACACGTTTCAACTTCTATTCTGGTGGTTTTATGAACAGCTCTACCAATAACGGCATAAACAGATCATGGCAGGATTTTCTTTCTGCCCACGGCGCAGTCATCGAACAGGGTCAGGTGGCTTCCTTTGGCAACCTGGAACAGGAACGTAAGACGGCGCTGAGCACCACCCTACTGACGGACCTGTCCCCCCAGGGGCTAATCAAAGTCTCGGGGGAGGACCACGCTGATTTTTTGCAAAATCAGTTCACTAATGACATCCGGGAAATCACTCCCCAGCTCAGCCAGATCAATGCCTGGTGCAATCCCAAAGGGCGGATGCTGGCCAGCCTGCGAATCTTTCAAACAGGTGATGATTATTTCCTGTTACTGGCCCGTGATCTGCTGGAGGCGACGCTCAAGCGTCTGCGCATGTTCGTTCTGCGCAGCAAGGTCACGCTGGAGGATGTCAGTGATGAATGGATGAGTATCGGCCTGGCTGGCGCAGATGCCTCGGCGATACTGGCCAAACAAATCACTCATCCGCCCCAAAATACCCATCAGGTCATACATGAAAACGAGCTGATAGTGATCCGACTCGCGGGCGATCTTCCCCGCTTTCAAATTCATGCTCAAACACCCACCATCAACAAACTCTGGCAGACTCTGCAAACGGACGCGACGCCCGTTGGGTATCCTGTCTGGAACTGGCTGGACATTCAGGCCGGAATTCCGAATATCGTGGCCAGCACCCGGGAAGCTTTTGTACCCCAAATGGTCAACTATTCCACCCTGGGCGGCGTCAGTTTCACCAAGGGCTGTTATCCTGGACAGGAAGTCGTCGCCCGCATGCATTACCTGGGCAAGTTGAAACGACGCATGTACCTGGCCCACGTTGAAACAGAAACGTTACCTGACGCGGGGGGAGATCTCTTTCCAGCGGGCAAAAATAATGCCCAGAGTTGCGGTAAAGTAGTGCGGGCCGAGCGAGCGCCTGAAGGCGGCGTCGATCTACTCGCCGTACTCCAGATTGCTGTGGCCGAAACAGGCAATATTTGCCTGGGTTCGGAAAACGGCCCGCCGCTACGCCTAAAAAATGATCCTTATCCCGTTGATAATAAAGCATGATATTTATCGGGTAGCGGTGATAGTAGAGTCAAGTATCCGCAACCCCCGATGTAAAGATTCATGGAGATCTGCCGATAAGAGGGGAAATTAAATATTAAGTAAGGGAGTATCCCGTGCCTTCACTGGAATCATCTTTCTTGAACGGTCTTTTCGAGGATCTGGAAAAGGACAGGCTTGTTCTTCCCACCTTGCCCGAGGTGGCGTTGAAAGTCCGCGATACATTGGAGGATGACAATTCCTCGATGATGGATGTCGCCCACGTCATCACTCATGACGCGGCCCTCTCTGCAAGGTTGATTCAGATTTCCAACAGCCCGTTATTACGCGCCAGCCGCCAGGTGGAAACCGTCGAAGCCGCCGTCGCCCGTATGGGCAGTAACATGGTGCGTAACCTGGTGACCAGTATCGCCATGGAGCAGATGTTCCAGGCCACCACCGATGCCACCGACGTGCGATTGCGCGCGGCCTGGGAAAACAGCACCCAGATCGCCGCCATTGCCAGCGCCCTCTCCATCCCGCAGACCAACCTGCAGACGGATCAGGCTCTGCTCGCCGGTCTGGTGCATGATATCGGCATCCTGCCCATCCTTAGCCGTGCTGAGGACTATCCTGAACTGCTGGATGACGAGGAAGCGCTGGATAATATTATTACCAGCGCCCATGTGAAAATTGGCGAAGCTATTTTGCGAACATGGAATTTCTCAGAAGAACTTGTCAAGGTCGCCGCTGAACATGAAAATCTCAGTCGTCGTCATGAGGGACCCCCTGACTATGTTGATATCGTCATCGT
>DRJN01000423.1 GCA_011052165.1 Gammaproteobacteria bacterium | reverse complement strand
TATACGTTGCAGCAGCATGCACGCAATCAGGAACAGGCAGCGCAGATTGCCGCGCAGCAGGAGCAGAACAAGCTCCAGGACAGAAAAAACCGCCTATTGGAAGAAAAGAACAGCGAGTTGGAAAAACGCCTGGTTGCCATTGAACGACAACTCACCTTCCGGCTTGAGTAGGCTCAGTGTTGAAATGTAGTCGTCGCAACCTGATCTGACAGTTATCGATTTATTGGAAGCTTGTATTGTCAGGTCAAGTCTGAACTACTACAGATAAATGGCCATCCAGTTTTTTTCGATCTTCTCAATACCTATAAGCCATGATCATCGGCTGCCGAACTATTCGGTGGCGCTCGTTCCTACAACGGTACGCAGTTCGGAAATATTGCTCGATCCACGCTACACCACAGTACTGGATCAAGCCAATCACAATTGCTGACCTCTTCTTAGGTAACGCGTCTTGACTCATGTCGGGAACATTGGCAGTGTTCGTCTTCGGCCGAGCACACAATATCTATCCATATGAAGGCGAACCTACAATGCACAGATTCCCAATACAAAGGGACACGACGTATGCCTAGCTCTCCCGCCATCAGACGTGCGGCAAAACACCGGCTAACAACCTATTCTCCAGAAACCGCCTTGGGCGAACCGCTTTATCGCATTCTTTGGCATTTTCTTTCCGAACTCCGGCGCATACGCTGGCAGATTTGGATCGCCTTCAGACGTGATTTTTCTGGCCGCCATAGCCAGACAGTACTCGGGGTTTTCTGGTCACTTCTCCTTCCCCTGATACCCGTGACCGTATATCTACTATTGGCCCATGTGCGTGTCCTGAAAACTACCGACGATATGCCCTTCGTGGTCTATATCGTACTGGGCATGACCATCTGGACTTTTCTGTCTGGGACAATTTTATCTTCTATTGCTGCCATCCCGCGCGCAAAGACTATACTCGAAACGTCGAGATATCCAGTTCTCGCGGAGATATTGTCCAATTTCGGTCAGATGATGTTCGAATTAACTGTACGCTCGGCGTTCCTGATCGTTGTGCTTCTTCTATTCGACGTTTCTCTACATTGGTCTATTTTCCTTCTCCCACTCGTCATGCTTCCCCTCATACTATTTGGACTTGGTGCAGGTATCTTTCTTTCCATCCTAAATGTCATAATAAAAGATGTGAGCCATACTGTCGAAATCGTCCTGCGCTATGGACTTTTTCTCAGTTCAGTTATCTTTCCGATGCCAGAATCCGGCGTGTTCGCTCGATTTAATATGTTCAATCCGTTTAATACATTTGTTGTCGCCGTCCGCGATTTCGTCGTACTTGGCCAACTTTCCAATCTTAATCTTTTTCTCATCACGTCATTAATCGGCGTTTTCCTGTTTTTGTTTTCCTGCAAAGTTCTCTATACAATGGAATTCCGGATCAAGGCCTACTTGTAATTTCACTTGTAATTTCGGGCTCCAATCGTGTTTCTCAACTCCGGCACCGTTTTGGACGTACGTAGTGTCTCCAAAATCTTCTCCACGACTGCTCTCCCGCCAGAAAACAGTTGTAAAAGACCCTGGCACACTTTTGGAGATACGATAAATTAAGCGCTCAATTAAGGACGGGTCTACTCAGCGGAACATAAACTGCTCCACGGTAACGTTTCTGGGCACCAGGGCTTCAATGGCTTCAACCGTTTCTGCTTTGGGAGTTTTCAGTGCCGAGGGTGAACAGGGAAAGAGGCTAATGACAGAATAAAAATTCGACAAGCCCGATAACTCCGTTTGGTCTTACAACATAAACCAATCAGCGAATAGACTGGGCGAATTGTTCGAATTTTTTCACGTTTTCATCGGTCGCTAGCTCGGGGAATTCCCTGCGCGAACAACTCGAGCAAGGCTCCTTATCGTGGAAAAAACCAAAAAGGTTTCGTCGCCAATCAACCAGCGAACTGTCTGCGTAATGATCGAATATGCTACGTCCATCACCCAGGTTTCCGATTACCCACTTTGCATGATCTGGATCGTCAGCATAGACATTGCAACACGGAACCACGTTGCCTTGCCAATCCACGTTCATTTGAAGGAAAGGGAAGAAGCATGGCGAAGTGCGATTAGAGACGCTATATTCTTTGATTAGGCCCCCGCGGTCATATCCGGCGATATCGAAGTTCCTTCCCAGGAGATCGATTTTCATTTCTTGATAATGCCCACGCACCATGTACGTTTCTCCAGGTCGATCGACCACAACGGCCGTTTCGAGTTCCAGCTCATCGCTGATCCGTTGCGTTCGTCTGCGAACATATTCATCGTCAAATACTCCGTGGTTGGGGCCATAGACCGAAATGCTCATCCACCGGAGGCCCGCATCGTAGAGCTCCCGCAAAAATGCTCTGTTTAGATAATCGCCGTTGGTTGGGATGAAAAGAGTTGCCCGCGGTATTCGCTGCCTTGCTTGCGCAATCCGTTCTAATATAATCCGATCGGAAAGAGGCTCATTGAACTGGGTAAACCCGAACCTGCCATCAAAATCAATTGATGCCAGATCATTCAGAATGCGAAAAAAAATCCCTTTGTCCAGAAACTTCTGATCACCCAGGCGGCTGCCAGCTTTGTTGGGACAGAAGTAGCACCTGCGATTGCAATAGGAGAATATCTCGACCGCAACCCTCCTGACTGTATTCTTGAAGAGTTTTCGTTTTAGGCCCGCTTCGCTTTGGCGCAAAAAATGATTCTTGCTCACGTAGGCCTGTTCACCTCTGAATATCACGTTCGTGCAAAGAGAACTATCCGAGTCGCTTTCAGCCCGGTCCAGAAATCTAACCCCACCATCCGTCCCGCTAGTGATTTGTGACATCCTCGGAGAATTCCTCTATCGCACGGCGAAACATAGGCCACCGTTCGCCACATTACCTTGGTGCCTTGTGCTGCCCATTATTCGTTCCGGTATCCGCCCGATAAAGCCTTTTCGGATTTCCACCACCTCCTGGCCGCCCCCCGTGCTGTAGTGCAGGCGCCACATCTCGGCGAAGGGGTTTAATGGACCGTCTTCCCGGCGCCAAGGGCTCCACCCCAACCGAGCGCCCAAGGACATGGGGGAGGCGGTGCTTGAGCACGCTCCGGCTTTTCCCGCCAAGCCACCGTCACCACGATCTTGAGCGACAAGGGATAGCAGGTTTTGTAGGCGACCCGACACGCATCTCAAAACTGTACACACAAAACCTCCAACAATCCAGTTGGTTAAAATATGTTAAACTAGTCCCGCTTCGGGGTCTACCTAGCAAGTTTCTACGTAGACCCTGTATAACAAAAGATGTGCACCATAACTATAGAGATCATCATGCATCATAGATTTTTCCTAGATTCGATGCTCTCTCCGATACCGGAATCCGGTTTATTCTATCTATTGAACATGTTTAATCCATTTGTTGGTGTGCTCCGCGATTTCGTCGTACTGGGCCGCCCTTACAATCTTGATCTCTTTCCCATCACGTCATTAATCGGCGTTTCCCTGTTCTTGTTTTCCTGCAAAGTTCTCTATTCAGTGGAACTCAGGATCAAGGACTACTTGTAATTTCGGGCTCCAATCGTGTTTCTCGACTCTGACACCGTTTTAGATGTACGGAATGTCTCCAAGAGATTTTCTCACAACTACTCCCGCGCCAGAAAACAACTGTTAAAGACGCTTTGGCTGTCGTGTTTGGGACGATACGATAAACACGACCAACTTCAGTCCAGCGAGTTTTTTGCAGTACGCAATGTGTCATTTCAACTCAAGCGTGGTGAAACTCTGGGCCTGATCGGCCTGAACGGTTCCGGAAAAAGCACGCTCCTCAAGATGATAAGCGGCATTTATCTTCCAGACCACGGAGAAATCAATATTGAAGGTGAAGTGGGAGGGCTGATCGAGCTCAATGCCGGGATTCAGCCAACACTTACGGGAAGAGAGAATATTTTCATCAAAGGAGCTATTCTCGGACGCCGTCGCGCCGAAATGGAGTCCCTTACCGAAGCCATCATTGAATTTGCGGAACTCGGTGAGTTCATGGATTCACCGGTGAAAACATACAGCTCCGGTATGAAAATGCGGCTGGGCTTTTCGATCGCTATTCATATGCAACCCGACATCTTGCTTATGGATGAAGTAATGGCTGTTGGTGACTTTCAATTCCGACAGAAGTGCCTGGATCGAGTCAATGCACTTCGAGAGACAACCGCAACAATCTTCGTTTCCCACTCCATGGATCAGGTATCTATGTTTTGCGATCGCGCGATAATGCTCAAGAACGGAGTCGCCGTATACGAAGGTGCGCCTAAGGACACGATAAAACATTATATGTCGACATCAATCAACACGCCCTCGACACACAAAACGAAAGCGGCCCTTAACAGACCCTTCTTCGGGGACGTGTTTGCCAATAACAACAAAATCACTGCCGTTACGCATGAATGGTGGCCGGATAACGACTCACCGAAAGTAGATCTTTTCCAAACGCTACGATTGCGGTTCTCTTTTCGGCTCCGCTTTAAACCAAGGGAATTACAGATCGGTATCCCGGTTTGGTTGGTTGAAGAACGTAGGTCTGTGGCCGTTTTCCCCTATGATTTGTTACAAGATCCTGAAATCGAAGTCAACTCTGCGGGCGTCGTTACCGGAGAGCTCGAATTCAAGTGCTATCTGAATCCAGGTACCTATATTTCTACTTTCAATGTGCGGGACGGCCCCGAATTCCTCTATCGTATGCTCAATGTGGAATTTGTGGTTAATCACGGGCCGCGTGTCTACGGTTACGTCACCTTGCCACATAAATGGAGATTTGGCGATGGGACCCGTAAGCTTGACACCGGCAAACCGTAGTGAACTACCGACTTCACCAAGATGCTTCAGGAAAGTCTGAAGCAGTGCCAGCCAGGCGCCCCAATACGTGATGCGCCGCGCCAGCGGCACCTAGCCACGCCCACGGCCTTGAAGACGGCTACCCACTGATGCCGCTGGCCGGCCAGTGCCCAGGACATCAAGCGGGGCGGCTTGAAGATGGGACAGTCGCAGATGGCCTTGCTGGAGAAGATTGAGAAGTTGACCTTGTATACGTTGCAGTAGTATGAGCGCAATCAGGAGCAGGCAGTCCAAATTGCCGAACAGCGGAAACGTAATGAGGCCCTCGAGCACCGTTTGGAGACTATCGAGCAGCGGCTGGCCATGCGCTAGGAGTCGACTGCGGCGCT
>DRJN01000422.1 GCA_011052165.1 Gammaproteobacteria bacterium | reverse complement strand
TTCTTCTTGGCGACTTTCCGCTCAGCAACTTTCTGTTGCTTACTGCTCCTGCCTTTCTTTCTGGTATTATCTTTAACCGTAGCCTGATTTGACTTTGATGTGTCTACCGTAATTTCTGCCTCACCGGCCAATTCAAAATCAATCTTACGGTCGTCCAAACTGACACGCGCCACACGAATACGCAAGCGATCACCCAGCCGGTACATCTTACGAGTACGCTCACCCAGCATGCGATGTTTTACGGGTTCAAAATGGAAGTAGTCTTTACCCAGGCTGGTCACATGGACCAGCCCTTCTACGAAAATGTCATCCAGTTCGATAAACAGACCAAACCCGGTTACGCTGCTGATGGTGCCATCGTACTCTTCACCTATTTTATCGAGCATGAATTCGCACTTGAGCCAGTCAGTGGCGTCACGGGTGGCCTCGTCGGCACGGCGTTCGGTCTGCGAACAGTGTTCTCCCAGTTTCGCTATCGCATCGTGATCATAACGAAATCCTTTTGCCCGTTTATGTTCCAACAGGTGCCGGATGGCTCGATGTACCAGTAAGTCCGGATAACGGCGAATAGGGGAGGTAAAATGGGCATAGGCGTCGAAAGCCAGACCAAAATGACCCACATTGTCCGGGCTGTAAACAGCTTGTTGCAGGCTGCGCAACATTACGGTTTGAATCAGGTGGGCGTCCGGACGCGCCTGAATCTCGCTGAGCAACTTGGCAAAATCCTTGGCCGAAGGTTTGTCACCCCCACGCAGTTGTAAACCAAATTCTCCGAGAAACTCGCGCAGGGCTTCCAGCTTGATCTGCTTGGGTCCTTCATGAATGCGATAAAGTGCCGGAATTTTGTTTTTCAGCAAATAGCGGGCCGTGGCCACATTGGCCATAATCATAAATTCTTCGATCAACCGATGCGCATCATTGCGCACCACCGGCACGATTTTTTCAATTTTACGATCCTCACCAAACACAATCCGGGTTTCGGTGGTATCAAAATCAATCGCCCCGCGCTGACGGCGGCGTTTGGCCATCAGTTGATACAGACTATGCAAATCCTCCAGATGCGGTAGTACCGCTGTATATTCCTCACGCAGTTTCTCATCACCCTCCACCAGCATGGCGGCAACCTTAGTATAGGTAAGACGAGCGTGGGAATGCATCACGGCCGGATAAAAACGCGCCTTCTCAAAATTACCCTGAGCATCGAGAGTCATGTCACAAACCATGCACAGACGATCGATATGCGGGTTCAGCGAACATAAGCCGTTGGATAACACCTCCGGCAACATCGGGATAACGCGTTCGGGGAAATAGACCGAATTACCACGAGCGGTCGCTTCCACATCCAGTGCCGAATCCGGCTGCACGTAATGGGAGACATCGGCAATGGCCACCAGCAAGCGCCAACCTTCACCCTTGCGTTCGCAAAACACCGCATCATCAAAATCGCGGGCATCCTCGCCATCAATCGTCACCAGCGGCAGCTTGCGAATATCCTTGCGTCCGGTCTTGTCTGCCTCGCTAACCTCAGCGGTATAGACCGCGATTTCCTGTTCGACCGCATCCGGCCAGCGCTGATGCAATCCGTGAGATCGAATGGCAATGTCAATTTCCATCCCCGGCGCCATGTGCTCACCCAGAATCTCAACCACATGACCAATCGCCTGACGAAAACGGGTCGCCGGTTGCGCAATCTCGACACTGACAATCTGTCCATTTTTCGCCTCCCCCAGATATTCAGAGGACACCAGGATATCCTGACTCAAACGCTTGTTATCCGGTACCAGACAGGCCACACCATCTTCTATCAGCAAGCGGCCCACCACCGACTGGTGGGCGCGTTCCAGTATCTCCACCACCACGGCCTCACGACGACCGCGGCGGTCAACCCCCGCCACGCTGACCACGACCCGATCACCATGCATCAGGGCGCGCATTTCACGTGCGGAAATAAACAGATCATCGCCGCCTTCTTCCGGTTGCAAAAAGCCAAAACCATCCGGATGACCAATCACTCGGCCCCTGATCAGATCCATCTTGCTCACCAGACAGTATTCCTTGCGGCGATTGAAAATCAGTTGCCCATCCCGCTCCATCGCCCGCAGACGCCGGCGCAGGGCTTCACGCTGCTCAGGATCTGTCAGCTTCAATCCTTTCGCCACCTGTTCCCGGTTGAGAGGCTGCCCGGCCTGGTCTAGCATTTCCATGATAAATTCCCGGCTGGGAATCGGATTTTCGTATTTTCTTGCTTCCCGCCTGGCGTAGGGATCAACTGGCGCCTTTTTGCTCATGTGTAAAATCTGTCCTGTCTTAAATATAGAAAACGCGTAGTGTACCGTAGCCGAACTCAGACCGCTGATATTATTTGACAATTCTAGGCATGATCGGTACAGTGCGCGACCTCAACACAACCTCTGCCGAGGTGGTGAAATTGGTAGACACGCTAGCTTCAGGTGCTAGTGGGGGCAACCCCGTGGAGGTTCAAGTCCTCTCCTCGGCACCATTTCAGTAGACCATTCCAGACCACCAGAAACCACGTAAGACTCTGTTTTTAAATTGTTTTTCTTGCCCCTGATTTTCAGTTTCGTTGTCACTCATTGTCTACGATTGTCCCAATAATGGAGCGCGTGTGGAGCGTGGGTGGAGCGCGTTTTGATGTTTTTCTTCCCCAAAGTACACAGGTTCACTGTTCATGATTCACTCATATGCATCTCGTTAACCGATGAAGGATGCGCACGCATCCTTCCATGCAAAGCACGTCGAACAAACAGCATTGACGCACTCTCATTCAACTCGATGAGTTGTCGAATC
>DRJN01000421.1 GCA_011052165.1 Gammaproteobacteria bacterium | reverse complement strand
GGCCGCGAAATCATCGTCGATGTAAAAACCCCGCTGGACGCCTATCTCAGTGCGATTGAAAAAGAAGACGACCAAAGCCGTGATCAGGAACTCATCCGCCATGCCCGTAACGTGCGCAACCGCGTTAACGAACTGGCCGCCAAAGCGTACTGGGCGCAGTTTAAAAACGCACCCGATTTTGTCGTCTTGTTCATTCCCGGCGATCAATTTTTGGGCGCGGCGCTGGAGAAGGATCCGGCCTTGCTGGAAGATGCCCTGCGCCAGCAAGTCATCCTCGCCACCCCCACCAGCTTCGTCGCCCTGCTGCGCGCAGTTGGCTACGGCTGGCGACAGGAACAACTGGCCGAGAATGCCGACAAAATCAAACAAGTGGGCGAAGAACTCTATAATCGCCTGGGCGTCTTTGCCAACCACCTGCAAAAACTCGGACGCAGCCTGGAGAGCAGTACCAAACACTATAACAGCGCGGTGGGTTCGTTCGACAGCCGGATCCTGCCCAGCGCCCAGAAGTTTACTGAAATGGGCATCAGCGCCGCAAAGAAACTACAAAACAGCGATCAGATTGAAACCGGCGTACGGGCCATGGGGGTGGGCGAAGCGGAAGAAACAGATGATAGTTCAGACCTAAGCTGACACAGGAAAGCGGGAAAGGGAACGGAGGGATTCAAATATATCCCCTCCGCCCCGTTTTCTCCTGTTTTGATTACCTTTTACCGGGTTAACGCCAGCCGGTGATATCCAGTATGGTTCCGTGACCAGTCACATTATGTTGCACACTGAAGTAGTAGTGTTTCCCCTCGGCATCGAAGAAACCACCGGTCGACTCGGCAGTCAGATCATTCAATGTGACGATCCGAATGCAACCATCGCTCAGTGTATCCACATCATGACCGTCTTCCAGGCAGTCCCAGATGTCATTATTGTGCGGATTCACAGCAAAACCGGGAGCATCCCCATCTTCGTGCAATATCCAGTTACCACGCCCCGGCTGATAAGCGATATTATCCATCATGGCCAACTGACGGGTGCCTGATACAAACGGCTGCAATTCCGGCACCGCTGTATTAGCTGTGGCTTCGGCCAGGCTGCCATCAGTGACACAAATAGTTTCACCCCAGTTGTGATCGGAACCTTCATTGCCGGTGTTGTTGGCACAAAAGCGAACATTGCCTTTGCTCAGTGCCTTTTCATCGACACTGGCATCTTCCGGACGATAAAAACCGGTCAATTCGAGATTTGCCGCAACCGTGCGCAAATCAGCGCCGTAGGAATTTACGACCGGTATCCAGCTACCCAAACCGGTGTTGCTGCCCTGGCCATAGTCGGTACCACTGTGACGTTTGCCCAGGCGCAGACCGTAGACACGGCCATTGGCCAGTGGTGACTGATCCAGACTGCTGATCGGCTCATCACTATTCCAGGGTGAGGACGGTATGTATTTAAAGTAAGCACCGCCAGCAGTCCCTTTGGAAGGCCGGTTTTCATCACCATAATATATGACGCCGTTGGGATAAATCGCGACACCTTCGAAGGAGAGATGACCTACCGCAGGACGCACGGCCACATGGGCGGCATCGGCACCGGTAAAGGTTCCGCTGACCCGGTCATAAACGACACCGGTGGTGTGCAGGGGATCGATGATCTCCAGCATGGAACCCGAGTTGCCGGCTTCCTCGCCGAGCACAATCGTACCCCAGGGTGTCGCGTGGGCCGGATCGCACGATTTCGTGCCGCTCAGAATCGTTTCGACCTGACCATCCGACAAACGAACGCGCTGTAGCCCCGCCTGGCTCGGACCCTGCTCGTTACAGACAATCAGGTGTGTAGGATTTTCGTTCGGCCACAGCGCCATCATATCAATGTTGGGTCCCAACGCCTGACTGGAAGCGACTACTCGTGCGTGCAAGCTGCGGGCAAGGGTCACCAGTGAAACAGGATTGGCTTCGGCGGTAGCTTTGTCAACACTTTGAGTCGAGGATGCTTTCAACGCACCCTTGACCCCGAAAAGCTTTCCGGAATATTTATGCAGCAAGCGATCACGAAGAGTGCCGAAATCTATAAGGCCGTGATTGTGATCGTGGAACTTGTTGAAATGCCTGAGACCCTGATCCTGATCGGCCAGAACCGGGGATGAAACGGCAATGGCAGCAGCAAATGCCAATCCGCCAACAAAATACTGAGTATATTTCATGAAAGTATTCTCCTTGGAAATAATTGAGTAAGCAACACAACGTTGCACTGCAACGTATGCGTAACGCTAACAACTCAGTATTTCACTAAATTGACAAAATCTTTACTATTCTATGAATTTTGCAAAAATCAGAAGTGTCAATTTTCACTGCTGTTCCGTTAGGATAAGGGTAATATTTAGCAAGTCTATGATTTTATGAGCATTTACTTAATCGAAGTCATTTAAAGAGATCCCGTGACAATATTCTAAAAGCGGAACCGTCCTTTCTCTCCCGGGGGGGAGACCAGAATGAGGGGCAGGAGAGATAGAAGCCGATCCAGGAAAATGTGGCGTTTCCTATTAGTACCTTAGAAATGATTTTCTGTGCATTTTGCAGAAAATTATTTCGTGAAGGTACTTATACCCCTCAAGGGGGTACTGAACAGAGTCTT
>DRJN01000420.1 GCA_011052165.1 Gammaproteobacteria bacterium | reverse complement strand
TGTATTTTTGAACTTCCTGGGAGGAGATGTCTTCATAGGCAAACTCACTGCCCATAAAGGGACCCGACTTATTACTGGAAGAAATACGCTTGACGCGTTTCAACGCCGGTAGATAGAGCCATTGATCATCGGGTTTGAGCGCATGAGTAAAGCTCAGGAAAGCGGTGCCCTTCACGTCACGCGGACGATCAAAGACTATCAGGGTTTTATCACCATCACCTTTGACCTCCAGGGTTTTGTTATGCATCTTGCGCGTGCTTGTATCACCATGGCGGTTGTGCAGAATCATCTGCAGAGTCGCCTCCTGATCCCCCCAGCCGGTATCCCGTTTGTCTGCTTCAACCGCGATGGCCAGCCCTTTCTTCTCAGCGCCCTTATCGACTCCGGCACTGCTCTCGGCGGCCATCACGTTAAATGAAAGCAACAAGAAGATAAAAATACCTATGAGTTTTTTCATGCTTTTTTTCCTTCCAGTTTCATTAACAGAGGTGGCAACAGGAACAGATCAGCCATCAAAGCAAAAACAATAACAATAGCCGTTAACATGCCCATGCCGGAATTTAATTTAAAGCTGGAAAATGCCAGCACAATAAAGCCCACCACCAGCACCACTGAAGTGGTAATCATCGCCCGGGCCACATGGCTAAAGGCATACCGTACGGCATCTTCACTGCTCAAGCCACTTTCCCGCCGGGCACGCAGATATTTGCTAAGAAAATGTATCGTGTCATCCACCACGATTCCCAGAGTCATGCCAGTGACGATGGATAATGCCAACCCTACCTCACCGACCAGCAGGCCCCAGAGTCCAAAGCCCATCGCGGCGGGTACCAGATTGGGCAACATGCTTACCAGACCAATTTTGATCGAGCGCAGTGCAAAAATGAGGATCATGGAAATCATAATCAGCGCAACCGTGGTGCCAATCAGCATTTGTTTGATGTTGCGTTGACCGATGTGTGCAAACATCAGTGTCGGACCGCTGCCTATCGCATTCTTGATGATATGGGTATTTTTTTCCAGCCATGCATGTGCGCGTTTATCCAGCGCCAGCACCTGGTTACTCGACAGGGTTTTCAACAACACTGTGAGCCGGGTTTCGGACTTGTCCACGCTGATTTGATTGTTGAGATCCAGCCCATAGGGCAGGGACATTTCATACAACAGCAGATACTGCGCCGCCAGATCCCGCTTATCCGGCAGGCGGTACCAGGCCGGATCATCACCATGCATGTTTTTATTCAGGCGCTTCATGATGTCCGTAAAACTGTTCACGTGCATGGTTTCCGGCTGTTTTCGCCACCACTGGGCAAAGGCTTCTACCTCACGCAGGTATGCTGGATTGTTAATGCCACCACTTTCGCCGGCCGGCAAAGAATAGTCCGCCGTATAAAGACCGGTAAGATGGCTGGTGGTGTAATCCGAATCGACTCGAAAGGGCACCGAGTCATTAAAATAGTGCACAAAAACATCATTCAGCTGATTACGTGGAATAAACATTACCAGGATAATAACCAGCGCCGTCATTCCGTATAAAAGATGATTACGCCGACGCACGACAAAATCACCCAACCGGATCATCAGGGTATCCTTGCCCTCCTCAACTGCGCGCACCTTGATTGGCAACAGGGACATCAACGCAGGCAAAAAACTGATTGACAGAATAAAGGAAATCACCACGCCGAAGGCGACAAAATTTCCCAGTTGCCGGAAAGGCGGCACCGCAGAAAAATTCATGCTCAGAAAACCAATCACTGTGGTAATGCTGGCGAGAAATACCGGCTGTAGGTTAATCCGCAGGCTTTCATTAATTGCCGTACGCTTATCTTTGCCATGATGCATTTCAAACAGCAGAGTGATCAGGATATGCACTGAATTGGCAATCGCCACGGTGAGGATAATGGTTGGTGCCGAGGCCGAAGGAGGCGTAATCGGAAAACCAAGAAGCCCGCCAATACCCATCGCCGCGATAATGGATAATATAATCACCAGCAGGGTCGACATGGTCGCCGGAAACGACCACAGCAGCAGAACAAATCCCAGCAGCAGCAACGCGGCCATCACCGGCATAGCCAGACTGCCCATACTTATCAGTGCGCCGATGCCAGCCAGTGCGCTCATAATAACAAGAAAAGCCGGTAAACCACGCTGAAAGTCCCGCAGAAGAATCGCAAGAAACACCATCATCAGCAGAAAACTCAGCGGTACCAGGCTCTTCATATCACCCATGGCCGATTCCGAGAAGGCATTGTTCATCATTATCATGCCGGTCAATCTGACTTCCATCTGCGGGTAGGCCGAGCGAATCTCATCGGCCATTTTGCGTGCCGCGGTCACTACCTTTGGTACCTCGGTCATTTCGCTCTTACCAGGAAGCTGGATAGTCACGTTGACGGCGGTCACTTTACTGTCTGGTGAAATCAGTCTGCCCGCCAACAGTGGCTCGGCCAGCGCTATTTTCTGGATTTTTTTCATTTGCGCGTCACTGAGCTTTTGCGCATTTTTATACAGATCGCGGACGATCAGATCATCCCCTCTGGCCTCGCTATACTGGAAGTTACTAATAGAATCTACGCGAATAGAGTAGGGCATCTGCCAGGCTTTTTTTGTCAGAACCGCGACCGCCTCCAGGGCATCACGACTGAACACCTTTCCGCTTTTCGGCGTGAGCACAAACATGACGTTGTCATTTTTGGTGTAGGTGTTTTCCAGCGCATCAAAAGCCCGCAGCTGGGGATTGTCCGCATTGAAGAAGACCCGGTAATTGGTAGACATGGCGAGGTTTTTCATGCCGCTCGCTGCGAGAAATACCAGGATCAGAGAAACGATGATCACCGGCCAGCGGTATTTCAACACCCATTCGCCAAAGTGCTCTTCCAGTCGCCGCATGCTCATCACTCCCTTACCGGACTTTTTTTAATATTAAAGTCTGAATGATCTGATTAATATTCAGCCATCCAGTAAATTTTTTTTATTGACTCGGCTCATGATCCCGGCCACGCAGGCCGGAGATTAGCAGGGCCACCACGTCCCGCGCCCGCAGCATGAGCACCTCATGCGCATAAAGACTCATAAATATCGGCACATGGAACATTTTCAGCGCGGCATGCACGGTCTCCGCCGTTTTCACCACATCCGCAACCTCGAATTCGCCTGACTCGTTGCCCTGGGCCAGCACCTCGGCCAGCAGGGAACAGGATTCCTGCACCTTGTGATGCACCATATCGCGGTGCTCAAGAATGACATGGTTGACAAGTTCGTTAATCCGGGGCTGATCGTGCGCCGTTTCCCAGGTATAACGCAGCATCTCCAGAGCACAGCGTTCCAGTTTTTCTGCCGCTGAAAGTCCGGGCGTGCGCACCACCCCACGCAATAGATCCGTCTGCGTATCGATGCAGCGACAGGCACAGGCCGCAGCAATGTCCTGTTTATTTTTGAAATAGCGATAGAGATTAGAGGCGGACATATCCATGTCGTGGGCAATTTCGGCCATAGTGGTTTTATTCAGGCCATAGATCCGAAAGCGCGCTTCCGCCGCATCAAGAATGCCGACGCGAACGCTGTCTGAGGTCGTTTCAACGGGTTTTGGCTGCATAGGGCTAGGTATAACTCAAGCGCAGTGAATATTCAATAAAATATTCAGTATTTATTTTCATTGCATGCACAACGGCCAAAATTAATATTAATCGTGGCTCGACATGATGGGTTTCACTTCGTTCTACCCACCCTGCCCGTTAGCCCCGCACCCGAATGCAAACCTGTTGGGCCATTAATTCTTTTTCTTGTGCGCACGAGGATGAGCTTTGTCGTACACATCTGCCAGGTGCTGAAAATCAAGATGAGTATAGATCTGCGTGGTGGCAATGTTCTCATGACCCAGCAGTTCCTGCACTCCGCGCAGATCATGGCTGGACTCCAGCACATGGCTGGCAAACGAGTGCCGCAGCATGTGCGGATGCAGCTTCTTGTCCAGCCCCTGCCTGCGTGCCCAGTCTTTCACCCGTAACTGAATGTTGCGTACCCCCATGCGCCGCCCCTGGCGCGTCACAAACAGGGCCGGTTGCGCGCCTGTTGCCAGCCTGGCACGCTGAAGCAGCCAGCGTTCCAGGGCAAGCAGCGCCTTTTTACCCACGGGCAAACGCCGATCCTTCGCGCCCTTGCCGCCGATGACATCCACCATGCCCTCCTTCATATCCAATTCGGCGAGATCCAGAGCGGCCAGTTCTGAGAGACGCAGACCGGAGGAATAAAACAGCTCCAGGATGGCGTGATCACGGACCAGCAAGCCATCTTGCGGACGGGTTTCCAGCAACTGCATGGCCTGATCGGCATCCAGGGTCTCGGGTAACTTGCGCCCGGCCTTGGGGGCGCGCACATCCATGGCCGGGTTGTGTTTCAGGTTTTTGTTTTTCAACTGCCAGGCAAAAAAACTGCGGCTGGCGGAAAGTTCCCGTTGCAGGGTTTTACTGCTGATACCCTGGCGATGGCGGCTCGCAATATACCGCCGAACGTGCACTTGCTCCAGAGCAGCCCAGTTTTCAATTCCCGCCTGTTTACAAAAATGAAGCAGCTTTTGCAGATCACGCTGGTAGGCTTCCAGCGTCCGGGGTGAATAGTGGCGTTCCGTTCGCAGCTTGCGGATAAACTCTTCGATCAAGGATGGCGCATACTTGTCCATGGCGATAACTAAATGTTCATTCCAGGTGCTGACTTAACACCCGAGCCAGAACCTTGCCGAGATGAGACAGAAACAGAGTCCCCATATCGGCTCGAAAACGCCCGGCATCGTGACTGCCAATGGCCAGCAGGCCATAACATTTCCGGCTCTGTTCGTTGACCAGTAACGGAATCAGTGCGCTAGACTGGATACCTTCGGCGGCATCATTAAACAGCGCCTGAACCTGTACCGACGGCAGCGTACCGCAAACGGGGCGGCGGCCACTGATCACTTTTTCGAACGTACTCAGCGCCGGTTCACTCCAGTCCACCATGTCCGGACGTGTGCGTAAATGCGGGTGATCGGTATTAAACAGGCGTAGTGACACCGCCTCCGCCTCGAATTCCTGTCGCAGACGCTGGTTGATAATGTCGATGACCTGGGCCAGCTCGCGGGCATCCAGCAAGGCCAGAATCAGATCATTGAAATGTTTGCTGAGTTTTTCATTTTTCTCGGCGTGCCGGACAAGCTGCTGTAACTGCCGGCGGTATTGTTCTTTCTGTTCCCGCAACACCGAGACCTGCCGCTCCACCAGGGATACCGCGCCGCCGTGCACGTGCGGCAGAATCATATCGGCCAGGAGATCCAGATGCTGTTCAAAAAAACCGGGGTGATCGCGCAAATAGCGCACCAGGGTATGTTCCATATCTTTGTCATCCATGCTGTTCTCTTGCTGGATACTCATAAATTCAGTTCACCTTCATAAACACTGACTGCCGGTCCGGTCATCATGACCGGCTCATCCCCGCCCGACCAGTCAATCTGCAACTCACCACCGGGCAAGCTGACCGCCACCTTAGCATCCAACCAGCCCTGTTGGCGACCCGCGACCACGGCGGCACAGGCACCGCTGCCACAGGCCAGGGTTTCGCCGCTGCCGCGCTCGAAGACCCGCAGACGAATATGCTGCCTGTCCAGTACCTGCATAAAACCAACATTGACCCGCTGCGGAAAGCGCGGGTGCGATTCTATGTGTCCGCCCAGCTCGACCACCCGCGCCGAATCGACATCGTTGACCCGCAACACGGCATGAGGGTTACCCATAGACAATACGCTGATATCCAGCTTCTCACCGGCCAGATCCAGCACATAGAGACCGGCTTCGGCCTCGGCAACAAAGGGAATGCGGGCGGGCGCGAAAATCGGCGCGCCCATGTTGACCGTCACCTGGCCGTCGTCCTGCAAGCGCAGATGAATAATGCCCGAGGCGGTCGCCACAGGAATCTCGGACTTTGTGGTCAAGCCTTTATCGCGGACAAAACGGGCAAAACACCGGGCGCCATTGCCGCACTGCTCAACCTCGCTGCCATCGGCATTGAAAATACGGTAGGTAAAATCCACCTGCGGCTGCCGCGCAGGTTCCACCAACAGGATCTGATCACAGCCCACGCCGAAGTGGCGGTCGGCGATGAAACACAACTGGCGGGCATCCAGCTCAACCGACTGATTAATGGCGTCAATGAC
>DRJN01000419.1 GCA_011052165.1 Gammaproteobacteria bacterium | reverse complement strand
TTTGCCTTCACGGCACCAGGCACTCACTATCCGTATCCTGATGGAAAGACTGTTTTTCTTGTTCCCGCCAATTGCTTATACTGGTTTCATTACGTCAACCTGATGATCCGTTCGAGTAGCCAATAAACAACCCCGCAGCAAGCTGGCGGGGTATTAAGTTGTAGCATGCTGATGGGTTTCGCTTTGCTCTACCCATCCTACTGTTTTTCGCTGCAAGCAGCGGGGAATAACACCCAAAGAGATTTAAACCAAATTATGTTTACCTGCTGTCCCGAGTGCAAAACCTGCTTTCGCATTACCGACGAACAATTGGCCATGGCCAAAGGGTTGGTACGTTGCGGCCATTGCCATCAGGTATTCAATGGCAGTGAAAGTCTCATCGAGGCTCTGTCTGACGAGAAACCGGCCACACGAACCTCCGACAGCCGCCATGAAGCTGACGAACATGATAGCAGTATTTTCGCTTCGGAATTTTCAGCACCAGGGGAGACTCCCTCTGAACATACGCGGGTCGAAAACGAAAATGACATCACCCCCTCCCCAGCCGATCATTTTGATCTGCCTTCTTTTTCGGCAAGGGATGACTTTATAGACACCTTTGCGCAGGACGAATCTCCTGTTTTTACACCATCCAGCGATCCAGAGGATAAAGACCCTTCGCAAGCAAGCCCGCCAGTTGATAATCCTGATGATATTTTTGAGGCATTGGCCGACGACGGGTTCAAACAGGATAATCACCCTAATACGGAGCAGACCCTGACCAAGGCACCGGATCAGGTACCGGCAGAAGACGCCTATGGATATTCAGATATCTCGGATGCACTGAAAGAAGAGCAGAATATCGGTGATATTTTTTCCGACATGCACCAGCAGCTTGAACGGGGCATGGCCGAACTGGAAAAAAAAGAGTCCGAAGCTGAAATTCTCGATAGCCTCACGACTCCCAACGAAACCTGGAATACAAAAAAAGAAAAAACTACCTTCAATGATGAGACTGAAATTAATCAGGCCATCGACAATATTTTTTCTGACTCAGAACTTCCGCTCTATGGTGAAAAACCGGAGGAGCAGGCTTACCGGGTGGAAGAGGAAATGCTGGCCGCTTTCGGCAAAAACGCCCACCTTGACAGTAGCCGTGACGATATCAAGTTTGAAGATGAGGCGATATCTATCACGGATATTCCCCGTCCCATAGAAGAAAATCAGGCTATTTCGTCCGGGAAACCACCTGAACACGAGATCCCCCGCCGCCTGCGCGACTCCCTCGCCGTGACCGAGCCAAAAAGAGCCAGCCCCTGGAAAATTATCGCCGGTTTGCTCCTGATCCTGCTGCTAAGCCTGGCCCTGCTCACCCAGCTAGCCCTGTTTCGCAGTATCGACATCATCCATTATTTCCCCCAGGCCCGTCCCTGGCTGGAGCAATTCTGTCAGTATGCCCCCTGCCGCATCCATGTCCGCCGGGATGTTGACCAGATCAGGATACTGGAGCGCGATATTCGCGCCAATCCGCAGAACAAAAAAGCACTGTTGATTACTGCCACCATCGTCAACCAGGCAAACTTCAGTCAGCCCTACCCCGACATACGGGTAACCCTCTCGGATCTGACGGGCACCGTGGTGGCCCAACGCCGTTTCTCACCCGCTAACTATCTGGGCAGCCTTAACAGCCCGTTTTTATTGATGAAACCAGGCACTCCTGTGCATATTCGCATTGGCGTTCTCGATCCGGGCCGGGATGCTGTGAATTTCGAATTTCAGCTCTTGTGAAAAATTCCATCGGCGGCCGCTAAAATCAGCACAAAAATCGCCATTGTCACTTTATCCAGTCCGGTAATGCAGGTATTATATTCGGCCCGGCAGGAGAGCCTGTCCGGGAATAAAGCCCGTCGCGAGGGGAACGGCTTTGAGGCGAATACAGGACTAGTTAACAAAAAAATAATGGGGAAATCTGGCCAAAAATCCAGCTTTTCTGCGGTGGGGTCCTCTTCTTGAACAGGCTCCTGGCGTGCTTGAAAAACAAACTCAGACGCTCTACTTTCGGCCAAATAACGGCGGAAAAGACAGCCCCTGCTGCGGCTGAAACCAACAAAAGCCTGTGCGAGTTATATATTTCAATGCCGTAATACTGTGATCGGGCCTTCGAGCGCCTAGTATCGGTAAACCGGGACAAGATACCTTAATAGATTCATGAAAATCGGACCTCACCAGCTTGCTAACAACCTGATTCTTGCGCCGATGGCCGGGGTCACCGATCTGCCCTTTCGCCAACTATGCAAAAACCTCGGCGCGGGTATGGCGGTATCCGAAATGGTCTCATCCCATTCACTGCTCTGGGGCAGCAAAAAGACCCGGCGACGCGCCAGCCACGCAGGCGAAATCGAACCCAAATCCGTACAGATCATGGGTACCGAACCGGCCATGATGGCTGAGGCAGCACGTCACAATGCCGACCGAGGCGCACAGATCATTGACATCAACATGGGCTGTCCGGCCAAAAAAGTTTGTAATGTACTGGCAGGTTCAGCCCTCATGCGCGACGAACGACTGGTTGCCCAAATTCTGCAGGCGGTTGTTGAGGCTGTAGATGTTCCCGTCACCCTGAAAATCCGTACCGGCTGGGATCAGGACAACCGTAATGCCCCCTGTATCGCCCACATTGCCGAGGATTGCGGCATTCAGGCGCTGGCCATCCACGGTCGCACCCGCACCGATCAGTACCACGGTAATGCCGAATATGACACCATTGCCAAAGTAAAACAGCAAATTCACATTCCCGTCATTGCTAACGGCGACATCCGTAGCCCGGAAAAAGCCCGCTTCGTGCTTGATTACACCCGTGCGGATGCCATCATGATTGGCCGCGCCGCGCAGGGCCGTCCCTGGATCTTCAGGGAAATTCGTCATTATCTGGATACCGGAGAGACCCTTCCTGAACCCGGTCCCGGGGAAATCCGCACGATTCTCCTCGGCCATCTCGATAATCTCTATGCCTTTTACGGCGACTACACGGGCGTGCGTATGGCGCGCAAACATATCAGCTGGTACAGCAAGGGCCAGCAACACGGCGCTGCCTTCCGGCAACTGATTAACCGGGTGGAAAACGCCAAGGATCAAAAAAATATAGTGGAGGAATTCTTCGCTACCCTAATCAACAAGGAGGAAATGGCAGCATGACTGAAACTCTCATAGATAACACAGCACTAAACCTGGGTAACAACATGGCGGAACAGGTTCACAAACCCCTGCGCGCCTGCGTCGAAGATACGGTTGAAATGTATCTGAAACAACTGGATGGCCACGCGACTACAGATTTCTACAAAGTGGTACTGCAGGAAATTGAAGAACCCCTGCTGCGTTGTGTGCTTAAACACACCCGTGGCAACCAGAGCAGGGCCTCCGAAATGCTGGGCATTAATCGCGGCACCCTGCGCAAGAAATTAAAACTGTACGATTTGCATAACTAAATCAGACTGACCTGACTCGACAGTTGTAGGTTGGGTTGAATAAAATAAAGCCCAACCTACCGTTTTTCGTTGCCAACAACAGGGAATGAGACTCGAAGCGATTAAAGGCAGATACAGCACACAAATCGGATGCGATTCATAAACGGTAATCTTTGCACCGTGAGAACCTCGCTTTACGAGTTTCATTCGGTACGTCCTGCGTTTCGCTCCGGTCGCAACTCCGCATCCTTTGCGTTAATCACAACCCCATATCACAAGGTTCAAGCATGACCAAAATTACCCGCGCGCTTATCAGCGTTTCCGATAAATCCGGCATTGCCGACTTCGCCCGGCAGTTACATGAGAAATTTAATGTGGAAATTCTTTCCACGGGGGGTACGGCGAAACTGCTGGCGGAAGAAGGCATTCCGGTAATTGAGGTTTCCGACTATACCGGCTTTCCGGAAATGATGGACGGCCGGGTCAAGACTCTGCATCCCAGAATCCACGCTGGATTACTGGGACGCCGGGGTATCGATGATGCCGTCATGCAGGAACATGACATCCCTCCCATTGACATGGTGGTGGTTAACCTCTATCCCTTCGAAGCGACTATCGCCAAGGCGGATTGCGACCTGGCCACGGCCATCGAAAATATTGATATCGGCGGTCCCACTATGCTGCGCGCCGCAGCCAAGAATCATGCCGCTGTCAGCGTGCTCGTCAATGCCGATGACTACACACAGATTCTCGAGGAAATGCAGAACAATAATGGTGAGATAAGTGACGCAACTCGTTTTGATCTGGCCGTCAAAACCTTTGAGCACACCGCCCACTATGACGGCATTATCGCCAACTATCTCGGCACCTTGACCGAGGGTACGGGCAACCGGGCGGACTTTCCACGTACCTTCAACCGCCAGTACCATAAGACTCAGGAAATGCGCTACGGCGAAAACCCACACCAGAAAGCGGCATTCTATGTTGAAGCCCATCCGGCCGAAGCCAGTCTTGCTACCGCTGTCCAGATTCAGGGCAAGGAACTGTCCTATAATAACATTGGTGACACCGATGCCGCGCTGGAGTGCATCAAACAGTTTGAAGAACCGGCCTGCGTGATTGTCAAACACGCTAACCCCTGCGGCGTGGCCATTGATCGTGATTTGCTCAATGCCTATAATCGCGCCTATCAGACCGATCCGGAATCGGCCTTCGGCGGCATCATCGCTTTCAACCGGACACTGGACGCCGATACGGCAAAAGCCATCATCGAGCGCCAGTTCGTTGAAGTTATCATCGTCCCCCAGGCCACAGCAGAAGCGATCGACGTGGTCAAGGCGAAGAAGAACTTGCGTCTACTAACCTGCGGTGACTGGCCAAAGAAACCTGGCAACCGGCTGGATTTTAAAAAAGTCAACGGCGGGTTACTGGTACAGGATGCCGATCTGTCTTTATATAATGATCTCAATGTTGTCACCAAAATCAAACCCACCGAAAAACAAATGCAGGATCTACTGTTTACCTGGAAGGTGGCGAAGTTCGTCAAGTCCAACGCAATCGTCTTTGGCCACGATCTCATGACCATCGGTGTCGGCGCCGGACAGATGAGCCGGATCAACTCAGCCCGTATCGCCCTCATCAAAGCCCAGCATGCTAAACTGGAAGTCAAAGGATCGGTCATGGCCTCTGATGCTTTTTTCCCTTTCCGCGACGGTCTCGATCAGGCTGCGGAAAACGGCATTGCCGCCGTCATCCAGCCTGGCGGCTCCATGCGAGATGATGAAGTGATCGCCGCCGCCGATGAGCATGGTATCGCCATGGTTATGACGGGTATGCGTCATTTTCGACATTAACATAAAAAGGAGTCTTCAATGTACAGGAAATATCTAACATCTCTTCTGCTGGCTGCACTTATCCTACCTGTACCAGCATTCTCTGCTCCTGCATCAAAGGAAAGTATCAGAAAAATGATGATTGAAGCGGGTTCAGGAAAAATAGGCGTTCAGATAATGAATCAAATGATTCCCGCTATGAAAAGAATGATACCGAAGGCGCCTGATAAATTTTGGAAAGATGTTATGGCGGAAGTCAATGAAAATGAGATGATTGAACTCGTTATACCCGTTTATCAAAAATATCTAACCGAAGAAGATATTAAGGGAATCAATGCCTTTTATGCCAGCGCTGCGGGTAAAAAACTTATAAAAGTTCAGCCCGCAATACTGCGTGAGTCTATCCTGATTGGCCGGCAATGGGGCCAACAAATAGCTCGAAAAATTCTTTTAAAATATCAACAGAAAAACCACAAACAATCCCGCCCGCTTAACCATGAAAAAAAGTTATGAATAACCTGAGTCAGGAATCCTGTGAAGCCTGCCGCGCCGATGCGCCGCAGATCTCCGACGAAGAACTGAAACAATTGATTGGAAAAATCCCCGACTGGAACATCGAGGTACGTGATAGCATCATGCAACTGGAAAAAACGTTCCGCTTTGGCAGTTTCATCAAGGCGCTGACTTTTAGCAACAAGATAGGCGAAGCAGCGGAAACCGAAGGCCATCATCCTACCCTGCTGACCGAATGGGGCAAGGTAACAGTAACCTGGTGGTCGCATAAGATTAAAGGACTACACCGCAATGATTTCATCATGGCCGCTAGGACTGATGAGATTTTCAAACAGTCCCATGATTAATGGGTTTCACTTTGTTCTACCCATTCTACTCATTTTTAGTTATTTATTAGTCCCTTAGAAATGATTTTCTGTGCATTTTGCAGAAAATTATTTCGTGAAGGTACTTATCTTGTGGTTTATCCAGGTTAGGATGGGTAGAAAGTGAAACCCATCAATTGAGTGGTGCACAACGCATGGCCTGTCCTGTGGCGGGCGTTTTCAGAATGGAAAAATGATCGGCTACCCGCCCTCGTTTGGTAATAAAACGGACACTCATCAGGCCGTTGGCAATATCGACAACCACAGAACCACTTTCGGCCAGCGAAACAGGCATGTCGGGATGATCAAGTCTGCCCTGATCGTGTTTGGAGGAGGAACCAATGACCGTATAAACTGTGCCTGAAAATCCGTCCCGTCCCGGTTTTTTGTACGGCGGAGTCCTTCCCAACGTCTTCTCGCGTATCATGTTTGCCTGCAAGGTACTCGAGTCGCCATAATTACAACGCATCAACCAGGAGCGTTCATACATATGACTGTGACCGCTTAATACCAGATCTGCGCCTCCTGCTTCCAGGATTGGCAGGACGTTTTTACGCACATCCAGCATACGCCCGCCACTGTCGTGCGGGTTGTCTGAATCATGTGAACCGTGGCTATAGGGGGGGTGATGGAATGCGGCAATGATCCATTTCTGTTTGCTGGCCGCGAGATCCCGTTGCAGCCAGTTGAGCATCTTGCTACCCACCGCCATGCTGCTGGCCGTAGTATCCAGCATAATGAAATGCGCATTGGCATAATCGAAAGAATAGTAATGCTCGGTTCCCGAGGCTAGGCCGCCGGATTCAGCCTTGGTTGGGAAACTGAAAATATCGAAAAAGGCCCAACGCCGCGCATCATGATTGCCGTACGCGGGCCATACTGGCACATTCTTCAGGATGCTCGCATAAGGCGTGAAAAAATCGACCTGGAACTGCTTGTTAGTCCCCGAGCGATAGGCATTGTCACCCGTAGTCAGAAGCAGATCCAGGTAGGCCCGATTTCGATCGGGACGCGGGTTTTTCGCCAGCCATGCCATCAGCGCCTCGCGCACCTGGGTCTGCACTTTGCCGGCCTTACCGGGATCACCCAGTACGGCGAAGCGCACGGAGACAGCCTGACCGGTTTTTGGCGACGTCATAAACCAGTAAGCCTTGCCGCTATAAAGCGTTTTTGCTGTCTCACCATCAACCTGATTTTCAATCCGGTAATAATAACGCGTGCCCGGCTTAAGCCCCTGCAGACGTAACTCATGTTCTTCTGCACTGGACATTTCCGTAGCCAGATGATCCAGTTTCGCCAAACTGCGGCCATAGCGGATCTGGCCCTCTCCCTTCTGAAGAGTCTGCCAGCGCAGAGTCATGGCATTCGGCGCCGGCATCATCAGGTAGGGTGCGCGTTCACCTGTGTAAAAACTACCCAGATAGACCACCACAAATCGGCCCACCCCATAGATCAGCAACAGGGCCAGGAAACCCTGGGCAAGACGTTTCACCCACTTTTTCAAACTATCATGCTCCACATCATATTTATTTATCCCAACAATCCATTTAATAACATCTTAACATCTGAACCTTTAATATACAGAAAAGTTATAATTCATTCATGGCACTTTCTTTATCCTGCCAAGACTCGGTAGAATAGCGCAAAACCGCACCTAACAGGTAATCCGATCTATGCAAAAACTTCCCCGTCTGCTGCACTTCCTCATTAATCTCCTGTTGATCAACATGGTGCTGTTTTCCCTGTTCAGGCTGGCTTTCTGGCTGTACTTCAAAACACCGACCGATCCGATTCCCGGCGGTATGCTGGTGCACAGTTTCTACCTGGGATTCAAATACGATCTGCGTCTAACCTTATTCGTAATTCTGCCACTGTTTCTGCTTGGCGGCCTGCGCATTCTCAGTCCCTTTGAGTCCCGGCTCATGCGCAATATCTGGTTCGGCTATCTGGCACTGGCTTTTTTCATCATCCTGTTATTCTATTATCTGTACTTTGGCTATTACGCCTACCTGCAGCAACCCATGAACGCGACGATACTGCGTTTTGCCTATAACCCTGAAACCTCGTTGCAAATGGTCACAGAAAGCTACCCTGTGGTCTGGATCGGCCTCTCGCTACTGGTCCTGCTCGGTGCCTACCTCTGGCTCATACACCATCTGCTGCAACGGGCACGCAACTACGCTACCCCGTTTTTTCACGGCTGGTACAAAACCGGCATCATCAGCCTGAGTACGGTACTGCTATTGTTTGGCCTCTACGGCAATCTTTCCTGGTATCCCCTGCGCTGGAGCGAAGCCTTCAGCAGTGCCCATAGCTTTGCTCCGGCGGTCACCCTGAACCCGGTGCTGTATTTTTTCAACACGCTGAAAAATAAACATATCGGTTTTAATATCAACAAAACCCGCGCAAGCTATGCACTCATGAGTCAGTACCTGGGCGTCGACCACCCCAACAGCAAAACACTGAATTACCGGCGCACTATTACCCGGCCCGGCACCTATGCCAAAAGACGGCCCAATATTGTTATGGTATTTCTGGAGTCCTTCGCCTCTTACAAGACGGGAACCTTCGGCAACCCCCTGAACCCCACTCCCTACTTCGATGCGCTGGCGAAGCAGAGCCTGCAATACCGCCATTACTATGCCCCCCACACGGGCACCGCGCGCTCAGTATTTGCTGCCATCACGGGCATTCCCGATATCGAGCTCAACAAAACTTCATCACGCAACCCGCGAGTAGTAGAGCAACATACCATCGTCAACGCCTTCAAGGGCTATCAGAAATTCTACTTCCTCGGCGGCAGCGCCAACTGGGGCAATATCCGTGGCGTCCTGCAACACAATATCAAAGGGCTGGACATTCATGAAGAAGGTGATTACAGCTCACCGCGCATCAACGTCTGGGGCATTTCCGATCTGGATCTGTTCAAGGAAGCCAACAAGGTTTTGGCGAAACAGACCCAGCCCTTTTTTGCTATTATTCAGACTTCTGGTAATCACCGGCCCTACACCATTCCCAAGGATGATCATGGTTTCAAACTACGCCACGAAGACAAGGAAACCCTGAGCAAGGCCGGTTTCATTTCCGAGAAAGAGTTTAATTCCTTCCGGTTTATGGATTACTGTGTCGGCTATTTCATACAACAGGTGCGCAAGTCCGGTTATCTGAACAACACTATTTTTGTTTTTTACGGTGACCATGGCATCACCGGTTACGGCGGTGAGCAAACCCCTGAATTCGAAAGCATGTACAATGTCACCGGTATGCACACACCGCTGCTATTTTATGCGCCGGGACTGATCACTCAACCTCGTGTGGATAACAAACTGGCGAGTGAGGTGGATCTGTTGCCGACTATTGCGGGCCTTGCCGCTCCCGGCTACGTCAACACTACCCTGGGACGGGATTTACGCGATCCACGCTTTGACAAGCAACGTTACGCCTTTACCATCCACAGCGCTATTCCTATAATCAGCTTGATAGGGAAAAATTACTACTTCCGCATGCACGGAGACGGCAGCCACAAACTGTTGGTTGATACTCACTCCGCAACGCCGGGAAAAAATGTGATCAAGGAACATCCCAGGATCGCGGCGCACATGGCAGCCCTTACCCGTGGCATCCATGAAACCGCCAAATACATGCTTTACCATAATCCGCACATACCGAAGAAGGAGTTAGAACAAAGTCGCCCACCGGGCTGACCGGACTTCTTGATGGGTTTCACTTCGTTCTACCCATCCTACCCGCTTATATCCGTTAGGAGTGGGTAGTAGAGCGAAGTGAACCCCATCCCCCCCCCTTAAATATCCGTAGGATGGGTAGAACGAAGTGAAACCCATCAAGCTAAACGACTTCAAAACCAAAACCTTTCCATTGTTTGACCCCTTGGGCAAGATCGGGCATAGTCCTGGCCCTGTTTTTTCTATTATTTAGCGGAATAAGAACCGAGCATGAAGGTCCTGATTATCGGCGGCGGCGGACGTGAACATGCGCTGGCCTGGAAAGTGGCACAGGCGCCCGGGGTGAAAACCGTGTTCGTAGCACCCGGCAATGCCGGCACCGCACTGGAACCCGGTATCGAAAACGTGGCCATTGACGTAAACGATATTCCCGGCCTGCTGGGCTTCGCCCACCGGGAAAACATTGATCTCACCATCGTCGGTCCCGAAATGCCCCTGGTGGCGGGTGTGGTCGAT
>DRJN01000418.1 GCA_011052165.1 Gammaproteobacteria bacterium | reverse complement strand
GCACCAATGCACGCACCCGTAAGGGTCCGCGTAAACCCATTAAACGTTAAGCACATATTCAGGTTTTAAAAAATGGTAGCCAAGTCAGGTCGTACACGCAAAAAAATTAAAAGGGATATCGCCGACGGTATCGCACACATACATGCCTCATTCAATAATACCATCGTCACCATTACCGATCGTCAGGGTAATGCCCTGTGCTGGGCCACTTCAGGTGGATCCGGTTTTCGGGGTTCTCGTAAAAGCACCCCTTTTGCTGCACAGGTCGCTGCGGAACATGTTGGCGCCGTAGCAAAGGAATTTGGAATGAAGAATCTCGAAGTGTGCGTCAAAGGACCGGGACCGGGACGCGAATCCGCGGTGCGTGCACTGAACGCCAAGGGTTTTAAAATCACCAATATTTCCGATGTGACGCCTATTCCACATAATGGTTGCCGCCCACCCAAAAAACGTCGTGTGTAGGCGGGAGAATTATTATGGCTAAGTATATTGGATCAAAATGCAGACAGTGCCGGCGAGAAGGCGAAAAACTCTTTCTAAAGGGTGAAAAATGTTATAGCGGCAAGTGTGCGATGGAAAACCGCGCCTTTCCTCCAGGCCAGCATGGGCAGCGTCGGGGGCGCGCCTCTGACTATGCCACTCAATTACGTGAAAAGCAGAAACTACGCCGTATTTATGGTGTTCTCGAAAAACAGTTTCGCGCCTATTACAAAACGGCGGATCGTTTGAAAGGTTCAACAGGCGAAAACCTGTTACAACTGCTTGAATCCCGTTTGGATAATATTGTTTATCGCATGGGTTTCGGAGCTTCCCGCTCGGAAGCCCGGCAGTTGGTCCGGCATAATGCCATCACCGTCAATGGCGTAAAAATGAATATTCCTTCCGCCCAGATAAACGCGGGTGATGTGATTGCTATATCTGAATCCTCAACCAACCAGTTGCGCATTAAGGGCGCGCTGGATGCGGCGCAGCAACGTGGTTTTGTTGAATGGCTGGATGTCAATAGCGGCAAGTTCGAAGGTGTGTTCAAGAATGTGCCTGATCGTAGTGATTTGCCGTCAGACATCAATGAACATCTGGTTGTGGAACTGTATTCCAAGTAATTACTATATCGGTTAGATCTGATTTCCCTCGGGAGATCATTTGATATTCATTTTAAGTCGATTTAATTTTAAGAGGCTAATTCATGCAGGGGTTTGTAGCGGAATTTTTAACACCTCGGATTGTTGATGTTCAACAAACGGATTCAACCCATGCCAGGATAACACTGGAGCCATTAGAACGTGGTTTTGGACATACACTCGGAAACGCCCTGCGCCGCATTCTGTTGTCGTCTTTAGATGGCGCGGCCATTGTCGAAGCGGAGATCGAAGGTGTTTTGCATGAATATACGACCATTGAAGGCGTGCAGGAAGATGTCATCGACATACTGCTTAACCTGAAAGGTGTCGCCATGCTCATGGAAGGTGAGCCGGAAGCAAAGTTGACGCTGAATAAAAAAGGTGCCGGTGTTGTGACTGCCGGGGATATTATGCTTGACCACAATGTTGAAGTCATCAATCCGGATCACGTGATTGCCAACCTGACCGATGCGGGTGAGCTAAATATGACTCTGAAAGTCGTTAAAGGTCGAGGCTATGTTCCCGCCACCGCACGACCGGCAGATGATTCGGAGGACCGTCCCATTGGACGCCTGCAACTGGATGCGAGCTTTAGTCCCATTCACCGGGTTGCCTATAATGTGGATAGCGCCCGTGTTGAGCAGCGCACGGATCTTGATAAACTGATCATTGATCTGGAAACTAACGGCACCATTGAGCCGGAGCAGGCCATTCGTAATGCGGCGACTATTTTACAGGATCAGCTGTATGCCTTCGTTGACCTGCGTGGCCGGGAAGAAGTTGAACCTGAAGAGCAGGAACCCGATATTGATCCGGTATTGTTGCGCCCGGTGGATGATTTGGAATTGACCGTTCGTTCAGCCAATTGCCTTAAAGCCGAACAGATTTTCCATATTGGTGATCTGATTCAGCGTACAGAAGTTGAATTACTGAAGACTCCGAATTTGGGCAAGAAGTCACTCACCGAGATCAAGGATGTCCTGGCTACCCGGGGCTTGTCACTGGGAATGCGTCTGGAAAACTGGCCACCCGCCAGTTTGCAGGAAAACCAGGACAGCTGATAGAATCTGGGCGGGAAATATTTCGCGCTGATGTGTCATTTATTTATGAAGGTAAAGAACCATGCGTCACCGTAAAAGTGGTCGTAAATTTAATCGCAATAGCAGCCACCGTAAAGCGATGTTCCGTAACATGTCGGCTTCTCTTTTTGAGCATGAACTTATTCACACGACCCTGGCTAAGGCCAAGGAATTGCGTGGCAAGGCCGAGCCGCTGATCACGCTGGCAAAAACTGACAGTGTTGCCAATCGTCGTCTGGCGTTTGACCGCCTGCGTAATCGTGGGATTGTCACCAAGCTCTTTAACGAACTGGGGCCACGTTATAAAGAACGTCCCGGCGGCTACTTACGGGTTCTCAAATGCGGATTCCGTCCGGGTGACAATGCGCCCATGGCCTATGTGGAACTGGTTAATCGCCCTCTCGTAGCGGAGGAAGTCGAAGAAGGTGCGCAGGCATCCACCTGAGGCTCAGTGAATTAAAAAAAAACCGGGCTTATGCCCGGTTTTTTTTTGCCTGAAAAAACAGGTTGCTCAGGACGTTTGAACCCGGAATTTTTGTTGTCTCCGGGCAATGAACGCACTAGACTTGAGTTTTGCTGAGTTTATAACCGTTTTGAGGTTCGAACGAGGAGAGAGGGAGATGAAGAAACTCGGGTGGATTCTGCCACTGCTGTTACTTAGCTCTATGCCAACTTCGGCTGAGGGGATTAGAAACCTCAATACCTATATCGGAGGCGGAGCCGGTATCACCAAGGACCATACGCTAAGCAAACTTTATAATGAGACCGTCACCTCAGGCAAACTGTTTGCCGGTATGGCCTACAATAGCTATAGCGGGATTGAAGCCTCCTATGTCTATCTTGGCAGTTTTGCCAACAATCAGGTCAAGGAGAATGCCCTGGCATTTAATGTGGTTGCTTTCGTCCCCCTGACTGACAGTATCAGGATGATCGTCAAGGGGGGCATTTATTATTATAAACTTGATGTATCTTCTGTGGTGACGCGCGACAATGACGTCACCTACGGCTTTGGTCTGAAGTACAACTTTGACTATCGCTCGGCGCTTCGTGGTGAATGGGAACGCTATAGAAACCTGGGGGGTAGTGATGTGGATATGTTTTCGATCAGTTACAGCTATCGTTTTGGTCTTCATTGAAGATCATTGATTAACAGATATAGCCGGGGAGTCATAATGATCCTGCTTTTTACGGACTATGGGTGGCAGGGTGCCTATGCCGGTCAGCTCAAGGCCGCGATATATAATAATTCAAAATCAGCATGGGTGATCGACCTGCAGCATGATGCACCCATGTTCAATCCTCGCGCCTCAGCCTATTTGCTTGCTTCCCTGATTGAATTTCTTCCTCCCGAGGCGCTCGTACTTGCCATCGTTGACCCCGGTGTGGGGGATGTTGCTCGGCGACCGTTGGTCATGAAAGCCGATGGACGCTACTATGTCGGTCCGGATAATGGGCTGCTCAATGTCATTGCAAAACAGGCGGCCTGTGCGGAATTCTGGTGTATCGACTGGCAGCCGCCGGGGCTGACAAAAACTTTTCACGGACGTGATTTATTTGCACCGGTTGCCGCCATGCTGGACCGGGGTGACAGCCCTGAACTCACTCCCCTCTCGGCTGAGGAGATTGGTTTTAAAAACTGGCCCCTGGAACTGGCTGAAGTCATCTATGTGGATAATTTCGGCAATGTGATAACCGGCTTAAAAGGCGCGAGCGTGTCTACGGACATGCGTATACATCTGGGCGAACGTGAAGTGGGTTTCGCCGAAACCTTTTCCAAAGTTGCTGAAGGTGAAGGTCTTTGGCATATCAATGCCAATGGTCTGGTTGAAATCGCCGTTAACCAGGGCACGGCGGCGCTGGCCTATAATCTCAAAATCGGCGATCCGGTTTATATGTACCAGCCATAGGTTTTATTTTCACTAAAAAACGCCTGGGTTTTATTTAACCTATCAACTTGCACGCTGTTTTTCCAGCAGCGCTTTCAGATAATGTCCGGTATGTGAATCAGGATTGGCGGCGACCTCTTCCGGGGTGCCGGCACAAACAATCTCCCCACCCTTGTTACCCCCCTCCGGCCCCAGGTCGATGATCCAGTCGGCGGTTTTAATGACATCCAGGTTGTGCTCGATGATAATGATGGTATTGCCGTGGTCACGCAGCCGGTGCAATACCTGTAGCAGTTGTTCTATGTCGTGGAAGTGCAGGCCGGTGGTTGGCTCATCCAGGATATAAAGCGTATTGCCGGTGTCACGCTTGGACAATTCCCGGGCGAGTTTGATACGCTGTGCTTCACCGCCGGACAGGGTGGTGGCGTTCTGCCCCAGACGAATATAACTTAAGCCCACATCCAGCAGGGTTTGTAATTTCCGCCGGATGGGCGGGATCGCATCAAAGAACGTCAAAGCATCCTCTACCGTCAGGTCCAGCACTTCATAGATGGTTTTGCCCTTGTATTTGATCTCCAGAGTTTCCCGGTTGTAGCGTTTGGATTTGCACACATCGCAGGGCACGTAGATATCCGGCAGAAAATGCATTTCCACTTTAATTACCCCATCGCCCTGACAGGCTTCACAGCGCCCGCCCTTGACGTTGAAACTGAAGCGTCCGGGTGTGTAACCGCGGGCGCGGGCTTCCGGGGTGCCAGCGAACAGCTCACGGATGGGGGTAAATAACTGAGTATAGGTGGCCGGGTTGGAGCGTGGCGTGCGACCGATCGGACTTTGATCGATGTCGATGACCTTGTCGAACTGATCCAGCCCGCTGATACTTTCACAGGGAGCGGGTTCGGTGCTGGCCTGGTTAATGTGTGCCGCCGCATGACGATAAAGCGTATCGTTAATCAGGGTGGACTTGCCGGATCCGGATACGCCGGTAATGGCGGTTATCAATCCCATCGGGATGTGTACATCCACCTGTTTCAGATTGTTAGCGCTGGCCTTATGGATACTCAGCATGCGATCGGAATCGCAGGGCGTGCGCTGTGACGGTATGCGGATGATCTTTTTGCCGGAAAGATACTGACCGGTGAGGGAGGCCGGCGTGGCCATAATCTCGGCCGGCGTACCCTGAGCGATGATTCGGCCGCCGTGGACCCCCGCACCAGGACCGATATCCACCACATGATCGGCGCTTAAAATCGCTTCTTCGTCATGTTCAACCACGATCACGGTATTCCCCAAATCGCGCAGATAGGTGAGGGTGCTGAGCAGCCGGGCATTGTCGCGCTGGTGCAGGCCGATGGAGGGCTCGTCCAGCACATACATGACGCCGACCAGGCCCGCGCCGATCTGGCTGGCGAGACGGATGCGCTGGGCTTCGCCACCGGAGAGAGTGTCAGCACTACGCTCCAGGGTCAGATAGTCGAGTCCGACATTGACCAGAAACTCCAGACGCTGAATGATTTCCTTGACAATTTTTTTGGCGATTTTGCCGCGGTGACCGGGCAGGCGCAGGCTCTGGAAAAAGGCCCGTGCCGAATTGATGGGCAGGGCGCTGATCTCTGGCAGGGTGGCCTCGGCAATGAATACATGGCGTGCGGTACGATTGAGTCGTGCTCCCTGGCAGTCCGGACAGGCCTGCTGGCTAAGATATTTGGCCAGTTCCTCGCGCACCACGTTGGATTCGGTATCGTGGTAACGGCGCTGCATATTGTTGATGATGCCCTCGAAGGGTTGCAGCTTGCGGTATTCACCGCCGCGGTCATTGAAATAGGTGAATTCAATTTCTTCTTCACCGCTGCCGTACAGGATCATCGTTTTAATCTTTTCCGGCAGCGCCTCGAACGGCGTATCCATGTCAAAGTCGTAGTGTTTCGATAGTGACAGCAGTAACTGAAAATAATAGATATTGCGCCGATCCCAGCCGCGTACGGCGCCGCTACTAAGTCCCCGTTCGGGATGGCCCACGACCCGCGCAGGATCAAAAAATTGTTTGTTTCCCAGGCCGTCGCAGCTTGGGCAGGCGCCAGCCGGGTTATTGAAGGAAAACAGGCGCGGCTCCAGTTCGTTGAGGGAGTAACCGCAGTCCGGACAAGCGTAGCGCGCCGAGAAAACAAGATCCTTTTTTTCCTCGCGGCTTTCATCTCCCGGATGGCTTCGCGCATCCTGTGCTTCGTCCATGAAGGCGATACGCGCCACGCCGTCAGTAAGATTGAGCGTCGTTTCAAAGGAATCGGCCAGTCGGCCCTGAATATCGTCACGCACCTTGAAACGATCCACCACCACTTCAATCGTATGCTTGCGGTGCAGGTCCAGTTTGGGTATCTGATCCAGTTCATAAATCTGGCCGTCGATCCGGGCGCGGATATAGCCTTCAGCGCGTAGCCGTTCGATAACCTGTTCGTGCTCGCCTTTGCGGTTTTCGATGACCGGCGCCAGCAGCATCAATTTGCTACCCTCAGGCAGAGTCAGCACATGATCGACCATCTGGCTGACGGTCTGGGCATTCAGAGGTAGATCGTGATCCGGGCAACGCGGTTCTCCGGCGCGGGCGAACAGCAGGCGCAGATAGTCGTAGATCTCGGTAATGGTGCCGACCGTGGAGCGCGGGTTGTGGGAGGTGGATTTCTGCTCGATGGAAATGGCCGGTGACAACCCCTCGATATGATCCACATCGGGTTTTTCCATCACCGAGAGGAACTGCCGGGCATAGGCCGAGAGCGATTCGACGTAGCGGCGTTGACCCTCGGCGTAAATAGTGTCAAAGGCCAGCGATGATTTGCCTGAGCCTGACAGGCCGGTGATCACAATGAGCTTGTCTCGCGGCAGGCTCAGATCAATATTTTGCAGGTTGTGGGTGCGAGCCCCACGAATGTGTATAGCGTCCATCTTTGATTCTTTGTTAACAACGAACCTGCTAATATACGCTGCCTGTTGCTTAGCAGCCAAAGCAATTTTGATTTTAAGAAGAATTTCCCGAGACGAAAAATCTCTCCAGTAGGTAAATTTATTGTTTTTAGAAAAATGTTAAACAAAACGCACAGTATCCAATCCGAAAATATGACCCCGCGTGAGCGTCATATCGCCATGTCACTAGCGGGGATATTTTCCTCGCGTATGTTGGGATTATTCATGATCCTGCCGGTGTTTACCCTCTATACCCACGAGCTGAAAGGCTCTACCCTGTTCCTGGCTGGCGTGGCCATGGGTATTTACGGCTTGACCCAGGCGCTGTTTCAGATCCCGCTGGGCATATTATCGGATCGTATTGGTCGAAAGCCGGTGATTATTGGCGGTCTGTTGGTATTTGCCGCCGGCAGCGTACTGGCGGCGTTGTCGACCAGTATCGATGGTGTGATTGCCGGGCGAGCCCTACAGGGGACGGGGGCGATTGCCAGCGCAGTCATCGCACTGGCGGCGGATTTGACCCGCGAAGAACATCGGGTCAAGGTGATGGCTCTGATTGGTGTCAGTATCGGTATTTCCTTTGCCGTAGCTATGGTAGTGGGTCCTATACTGCATGGCTGGTTTGGTGTGCAGGGCATTTTCTGGACCACCGCGCTGCTGGCGCTGGGCGGTATTATCCTGGTTCGTTTTGCCGTTCCCAGTCCGACCGTCAGCTCGTTTCATCGAGATACGGGCATTGAGGCCAGCTGGTTTCTGAAAGCGCTACGCGATCCCCAGTTACTGCGTGTGGATGCGGGGATTTTCATGCTGCACCTCAATTTAATGGCGTCATTTATCGTTATTCCCCGCATTCTGGAACACGGGTTGGGGATTCCCGGCGGCCATCACTGGGAGATATATCTGCCCGTAATGGGCCTGGCGATGGTGGCTATTGTGCCCTTTATCATCATTGCCGAGAAAAAGCACAAAATTAAGCAAATTATGATTGGTGCCATTGGCACGCTGGTTATAGCGGAATGGGGCATGAGCAGGCTGGATGGCAGTGTGAGCGGAATGGTGGTGATGCTGTTGCTGTTTTTCACCGCCTTTAATTTACTGGAAGCCACCCTGCCATCCCTGATCGCCAAACTGGCACCGGCAGCGCATAAGGGTACCGCCATGGGTGTGTACACCACCTCTCAGTTCCTGGGTGTATTTGCAGGTGGCCTGAGCGGCGGCTGGCTTAGCTATCATGTGAGCAACGAAGCCGTGTTCATGTTTAATGGCACCGTCACGCTGATCTGGCTGCTACTGGCGGCGACCATGAAAAACCCGCGCTATTTCAGTTCGCAACTGTTGAATGTGGGTCCCATCACGGAATCCGCCGCACAGAAGCTGGCGCAGGAACTGGCGGCTATTCGCGGGGTGGAAGAGGCTATGATTATTGCCGAGGATGGCGTAGCCTACCTCAAGGTGGACAAGGCGAGTCTGGACAAGGATGCGCTGTACGCTTTTGCCAAAACAGAAGAGTAAAATTACTTTATGAATCAATGAAATATATAGAAATTACAGGAGAATATTATGGCACGGGGAGTAAACAAGGTTATCCTGATTGGCAATCTGGGGAAGGATCCTGACGTAAAGTATGCCGCAAATGGTAATGCCGTGGCCAATATTACGCTTGCGACCAGTGAGTCCTGGAAAGACAAAAATACCGGCGAGCAGGTTGATAAAACCGAATGGCACCGGGTGGTATTTTTCCGTCGTTTGGCTGAGGTCGCCGCTGAATACTTGAAAAAAGGTTCCAAAGTGTATATCGAAGGCAAGTTGCAGACGCGTAAATGGCAGGATCAAAGTGGCCAGGATCGTTACACCACCGAGATCGTTGCCAATGATATGCAAATGCTGGATTCACGCGGCAGCAGTGCCAGCTTCGATCAGGGCTATAATCAGAGCGCCGCGCCGCCAGCCCAGCCTCAATCCCAGGCAGCTCCTCAGCCGCAAGCAACCGCTCCGGCCGGGGATTTTGATGATGATATTCCGTTCTGATTTGTAGTGAGGGAAAGAATATAAAAAAGCCCCTGTTATCAGGGGCTTTTTTATGGCGTATCTGGCTAGCGCCATGAAAAAAAGACGGAAGCCGGGGTAATTTAGCCCGCCTGTTCATATATCAATCGTTGCATAAGTATTTGCATAACAGCCCCCTCTCCCTCTGGGAGAGGGTTGGGGTGAGGGGATAAAATACATGCGAATACTTATGCAACGATTGATACTAGGCAATTTGTGGCCTGAATGTGTACAATCTCAGAAAATGTATTAAAGTGTATAATTGAATTATAGAATAACCGGAGCCGCCCATGCATGCCACCTTGCCCCTGCTCAAAGAAACTGATTTTCCTACTATCCGGCGTAGCCGGCTGGAAATCCTGCAGGTCAATCTCGGCTATGTCTGCAATCAGCAATGCCTGCATTGCCATGTTAATGCAGGGCCGAAACGCTGGGAGAGCATGTCGCGTAAAAATATCGAGCAGGTGCTGGACTTCATGGACCAGTCCGTACTGGGCAAACTGGATCTGACCGGCGGCGCGCCGGAGCTGAACCCGCATTTTCGCTATCTGGTCGAGCAGGCCCGGGCGCGCGAAGTGCATGTCATCGATCGTTGTAACCTGAGCATCCTGCTGGAACCGGGGCAGGAAGATCTGGCGGCCTTTCTGGCTCAACAGCGGGTCGAGATTGTGGCGTCACTGCCCTGTTATCTGAAAGAAAATGTAGATGGCCAGCGGGGCAAGGGCGTCTATGAAGCCAGCATAGAAGGTCTGAAAAAACTCAATGCTCTGGGCTATGGGCAGGCGGGCTCCGGACTGTTGCTAAACCTGGTGTATAACCCCACCGGGCCATTTTTGCCCCCGCCGCAGAACCAGCTTGAAGCGGATTATAAACGGGAACTGGAAAACCGTTTCGGGATTCAGTTTAATGGTTTATTTACCCTTGCCAATATGCCTATTCAGCGTTTTGGCAGCATGCTGATTTCCAAAGGCGGCTTTGATGAATACATGGATCTCCTGAAAGCGGCGCACCAGGATGATAACCTGCAGACGGTTATGTGCCGCAGCCTGATTAGTATTGACTGGCAGGGCTATGTTTATGATTGCGACTTCAACCAGATGCTGGATTTGCCGCTGCGATCGTCAGGAAAACTTCGCCAGCATTTGCACGAGCTGAATCAGGATCAGTTAAGCGGCTTGCCGATTGTGGTGGCGGATCACTGCTATGGTTGCACCGCCGGCCAGGGCAGCGGCTGTGGCGGGGCGCTGACGGCTTGAGATCCAAGCCTAAGACAAGCAGATTGAACCCCTAACCGTTCGTCCTGAGTCTGTCGATAAACCCCTAACCGTTCGTCCTGAGCCTGTCGAAGGAGGCAGATTAAACCCCTAACCGTTCGTCCTGAGCTTGTCGAAGGAGACAGATTAAACCCCTTACCGTTTGTCCTGAGCTTGTCGAAGGAGGCAGATTAAACCCCTAACCGTTCGGTCCTGAGCTTGTCGAAGGACAAGCAGATTAAACCCCTTACCGTTCGTCCTGAGCTTGTCGAAGGACAAGCAGATTAAACCCCTTACCGTTC
>DRJN01000417.1 GCA_011052165.1 Gammaproteobacteria bacterium | reverse complement strand
TTATTCCCCGCAGTTTTATCCTGCCACTGCAAAAAGAACATACATGGCGATACCCACGGCGATCATCGGTACCGCATCCACCAGACCCATGACAATAAAGAACTGGGTACGCAGCATGGGAATCAGCTCAGGCTGGCGCGCGGCGCCTTCCAGAAAACGGCCGCCAAGGACACCGATACCGATGGCCGCACCCAGTGCGCCCAGGCCCATCATCAGTGCGCCGGCGATGTACAGCAGTGCAGTTGCTTCTGTCATATTTATCTCCTCGTCAATAGATATGTAAAATTAATACATATATATAATTAAAAGTTAAGTTAAGGTAAATCAGTGTTCACTGTGCGCCATATCCATATAGACAATCGTCAGTGTCATAAAGATAAAGGCCTGTAACGTCACAATGAGAAGATGGAAAATGGCCCAACCCAGTTGCAGCAGACTGCCAAAGACCCCCATCGCGAGACCGCCGCTGAACATCAGGGCAATCAGGATAAAGATCATTTCACTCGCATACATGTTGCCGAACAGCCGCAACGACAGTGACAACGGTTTGGCTATCAGCGAAACAAATTCAAGCAGAAAGTTGATCGGGATAAACAGCGCCTGTAGCCACACATTTTTCGCCTGGAAGGGTTGCAAGGTCAGTTCACCCGTAAAGCCGCCAATGCCCTTGATTTTAATGCTGTAGAACAGCATCAGAAAAAATACCGACAGGGCCATACCGAAGGTGGCATTGGGATCGGCTGAGGCCACAATTCGCATATGCTCAATGCCGACTGCCTCGGCCAGTCCCGGGATCCAGTCCACCGGAATCAGATCCATCATATTCATCAGGAAAATCCAGACAAAAACCGTCAGCGCGAGGGGGGCAACCAGATCGTTTTTTGCAGTGAATGAACCGCGCACGCTGGTGTCCACAAATTCCACGATCATCTCGACAAAGTTCTGCCACCCACCGGGCGTACCCGTATGCGCCTTTTTTGCCACCTGGCGGAAAAAATAGAGAAAGGCCAGCCCCAGCACGGTCGACCAGAACATGGTATCAACATGGATGGACATGAAGCCCATTGCCTTTTCCTGTGCGGCATTATGAGCAAAGCTCCAGCGTCCGTCCAGCTTGCCCCAGGTCAGGTTTAACAGATGATGCTTGATGTATTCAGAGGATGTGAGCGTGTCGCTGGACATAATGTGTTCTCGACCCTGTACAATATTTCGTCTGGATAAATCTGATCTTCAAATAAACCGTGCCGGCCCGCTATTGCCGGCCCCAACGCGCCGTGAGCGGCCCGAAAAAACAGCCGGCCTGGGTCACGACAAACCCTAGTATGACGGCAGCGGGATCAAGCTGAAGATACCTGAACCCCAGGACCAGCAGCGCCATGACCAGTAAAAACCGCATTACGCTTGCTTTGTACAGGCCGGCCATCATGATGGAAGGAAAATTGTCGACCCGTTCTGTATCGCATTTAAAACGCCAGCCGCTGTACAAGGTTGTGAAGATCGTGACGAAACCACCGTAAAACAGGCCTGCGTTGTGTTCCATACTCCCGTTCAAGTATGACCACGCAACCAATATGGATATAAGGATCCCCTGGATCCCTACCATTTTGCAAAGCATGCGCCGGTAGGCTTTAGCTGCAAAACCCATGTTCTGCGCTACCGGCAACGGATCGTCCCGCCAAAAATGAAGCGTGGAAAAACACCCGGATTTCGTATCGACATGCCGTCGATGACACGGGGATTACTGTCGCACGAAGTATACCGGCATGACCAGACAGCGTTAATGATAGGCGTATAAATGAATTTTGTTCGCATTTTTGCTCAGGGATATTTGAGAAATATCATGTCATATTAATAATCATTTAATATGATCAAGAATGCCGTCAAGCTCATCAAGGCTATTATAATGGATGACCATTTTACCTCTGCCCTGACGATTGTGCTGAAACTGGACTTTCGCGCCCAGCGTTTGCGCCAGGCTTTCCTGCAAACGCAGGGTATCCGGATCCGGCTTTTTTTCCTTCCCGCCCTCACTTTTCGGTGCCTGTAATTTACGCACCAGGTGTTCGGTTTCACGAACAGAGAGTCCCTTCGCATCCACCTGTCGCGCCGCCTGAATCTGCTGTGCACCCACCTGTAACGCCAGTAGGGCGCGCGCGTGGCCCATCTCCAGCTTGCCTGCCTCCAGCATTTGCCTGACCACTGGATCCAGACCCAGTAGACGCAGGAGATTGGAAACCGCTGCGCGCGAACGCCCCACCGCCTCGGCCGTTTCCTGATGCGTCAGACCAAACTCCTCGATCAGACGCTCCAGGGCTGTCGCCTCCTCGATGGGATTCAGTTCTTCGCGCTGGATATTTTCGATCAAGCCCATGGCCATAGCGGCCTGATCCGGCACATCCCGGATCACGGCTGGAATCTCGTACAACCCGGCCAACTGGGTGGCTCGCCATCGCCGCTCACCGGCAATAATTTCATACTTACCGGCCACGCCACTGACGGGACGCACCACAATCGGCTGCACCACGCCCTGGGCGCGAATCGAATCCGCCAGTTCCTGTAGCGCATCGGTAGAAAAATCCTGTCGCGGCTGAAATCGGCCACGCTGGATCACGTCTATCGGCAGATTCCGCAAGCCCTCGGCGTTCTGATTTTCAGTCGCGGCTGGACGAGCGATCATACTACTGGCCGAACTACCCAGCAGGGCATCCAGTCCACGTCCCAGTCCTCGTTTCTTTGCTGCCATAAAAATAGTCGTTCCCGTGGTAAAATTCAGTTTAACGCGACCTCAGATCGAACGATTCGCGCTCAGGCTATCGCCTCAGCCAGCTCACTGCTCTCATTGCGGCGCAGGATCTCCCCGGCCAGAGCCAGATAGGCCAGCGCGCCACGGGAAGTTTTGTCATAATGGATCACCGGCAGGCCGTGGCTGGGTGCCTCCGCCAGACGCACGTTGCGGGGAATCACTGTGCGGTAAACCTGATCCGGAAAATGCAGGATTAACTGGCCTGATACATCATTGGCCAGATTATTACGGGGATCAAACATGGTTCGTAACAGCCCTTCCACCTTAAGTTCCGGATTGACGGACTGGCGCACATTCTCGATCGTTTCGAGCAGGGCGCTCAAGCCTTCAAGCGCGTAGTATTCACACTGCATCGGGATCATGACCGAGCCTGCCGCCACCAGTGCGTTCAGGGTCAGCATATTCAGCGAAGGGGGGCAGTCGATAAAAATGTAGTCGTAGTCGTCCTGAATGTCGTTGAGTACGATACGCAGACGGCGCTCCTTGCCCAGCTTCTGCATCAGGGTCACCTCGGCCGCGGTCAAATCGCCGTTAGCCGGCAATACATCGTAATTAACCTGATCATTACGTTGCAGCACCTGGCTGATATCCGCTTCACCCAGCAACAGCTCACAGGTGGTCAGGGTCAACTCACGCTTGTTGACGCCACTGCCCATGGTGGCGTTGCCCTGTGGATCCATGTCGACCAGTAACACCCGGCGTTTGGTCGCCGCCAGCGAGGCCGCCAGATTGATACAGGTAGTTGTTTTGCCAACGCCGCCTTTCTGGTTGGCAATGGCGATGATTTTGCTCATTCAGGTTTTCCTGGCATCAGGCATTTCAGTTTGTTCCCGG
>DRJN01000416.1 GCA_011052165.1 Gammaproteobacteria bacterium | reverse complement strand
TCTCATCCGCTACAATGGCGCTACGAATCCGATCCACCATAGCCAATCCAAACTCTTGCCCGTATAATTGCATGCGCCAACAATAGCAACTTCTTGTCCCCGTGTCCAGTGTGTCCAATAGTCAGCCCTCCGGGAGAGGGCGAGGGTGAGGGAATAAAACAAAGATAAGTTATTGATTTTAATATCCCCTCATCCTAACCTTCTCCCGGAGGGACCTCGGTACCCCCCTGTGGGGTGGAAGGGATTATCAATTAATAGAAGTGCCCATGCAATTAAATAACGAAATTAAAACGCGACGTTGAATCAACCTGTGTCTAGTAAACAACCGCCAAAAGACCCCAGAGACAAACGGCTAAACGATCTTTGGCGTCGGAGAGAGACCTTGTCTGACAAAGAAGAGGGTGAGCTATATCTGTTGATAGTGGACATCTTGACCAGCTCGCAAAGTCGCTACCGCTTCCACACGTACTACATACCACTGGCGCAATACGGATTTGTCGAAGAGGATCTCGTGCACTATTTTTATATTGCAAAAGTATTGCAACCCGCGCGTGAAGACAGGGTCTATGCGCACCAGTATGTGCATACCAACGCCCTATGTGGGTACTACCGGTTGTTTCTCATTGACCGAATCAATGAAATGGATCGTCGGATTGAGATGGTTCCCGTAGATGATGTAGACGTGACACCCGGATCGCCGGATGATCCGGACCCGGTAGAAGACCTCTATAATGGTAAAAGAGACCGGCATATCGCATACAAGGCACGGGAGTTTCTGGGATCCTCCGAGGAGTGGGTGCGATTATACCTGGCCCTATCATGGTGTCCGGAATACGACAGCATTCCGCTATGCAAGATAGGCAAGCGCTACCAGATTGCCTCTTACCACGTGAAGGCCCAGAAGCTGGGCATCACACTGATGAAAAGTGATATCGGTGATTTTGCAGGTTACAAAGATACCATGCTAGGCCAGTGGTTGACTGGCCTAGGGACCAAGGTGCACCGGGATAATCGCGATGAGATAAACTGTGCTTTGGAAATACTCTGCCTGGTCGCGTTGTCTTTGTATAAGGAGACATAAGGATGGCAATGACAACTGAAATGTACACTGAAATGTACAATGTGGCAGGCGCGGACTTATGGCCGCAGTTGGCATTTGGAATGGTGTTGGAATGATGCGCAATCTATGGCCGCCAGTTGTAGGAATCGTTATGGCGCTTAACTCACGTGTGCGGGCGTCGACTCAGGATGCGGAACCCCGTATGCAGGAGCAGACAACCGGGGTAGATTTGCCCGAAGGTTTTTACATGCGTCCCACCGAATCAGTGCCACCGCATATTGGGGAGATGATTGATCGCCACGTGGCGGCCAACCAAGCCGCCTACAGCGGTTCACCGCAGCCGGGCCTGATCGTCCGGTTGCCGTCCCTGGAGAAATTGGGTGTCACATGTGAGATCGGAGTGTTGCTGGCGCAAAAAACCAGGCAGGGAACATGGCGCGGCTGGTTGGCCGTCGGTGAGTGCGATTACGCCGGTGTGTCGGATTTTGTGTTGCAGGAGGAAGATGGTCCGTTCTACTCTGCCTTTGGCATGGTGCAGGTATGGAATCCGGTCGAGGTCAAACTGCCTAAGCGATGTGATGTGCTCGGCACACTCTCGCCGGACAGAATGGAGGCTGTGTATGCCATGGCCCGCGAGTTCAAAGGCAGCATTGCGGCTAATGCCGGGCCACCGTTTCCGGGCAAGGTTGGCCTGCGCAAGGTCGGTGGTTATGCGGTTGTCACCGGCACACCCCTGGCTGATCCGAAGGACGATCCAAGATGGATCTATCAACGGGCTTACACCGGTCTTGCCAGGCGGCTGAGCCAGACCAGCACGTCATCGGCAGGCGCACTGTGGGCAGCCGCAGCGCTCAAGCGTAGCGCCCGGGCACTTGAACAATGGACCGCCGGACGACAATTGGCATTTACGCCGCAGGCGGTGATTACCCATCCCCTGGGCCAGGATGCGGATGAGCCGGTCAATGTCGGTTATCGGCTGGAGGATCTTTGCGAGTTGTGGTTATCCATCATTGAGTCGGAGGGCGTCATTCACGTTCGGGTAAAAAGGGTGGGAGACGCGCAGTTATCCGTCCGATTGATGCGCGGTGATGAGCCATTTTTGGATGAAATGCTCAATCAGAGCCAGGAAGAGGTGCAAGTGTCCACTGAAGTGGACAGTGGTGATGTTCTAATTCTGGAAGACAAAAGCACCCAAAAGACATATTCTGTACCCATAACATAAGAATCGGCTGCAAGGGAGGCGCGGAGGTGTTTCGGACCACGGGGGGCGCTTTACACGAGGGTGGGGATTGCTGGCTGTGGCCGGAAGAAGACGGTGTGCGGTGGTGGACGCCGTATGCCACAGGTCTGCTGGCCAAGCGCTTGCCTGGAAAGCCCGAGTTTGATGAAAGCCTTGCTGACTTGCGTGATTTGAAAGTGCAGGTGCCCCTGGAAGAGGCATTACCTCCCGACCTGGTAGTGCTGTTGAGCGATCTGCTGCAAAGCAGTCCAAGTGGCGTCCGGCTGCATTTGCGCGACGATCTACCCGAGGTTTGGCATCGCTTCCCGTTCGTGTGGTTAAAGCATGATGACCGCTTGCTGCAGGGAAGACTCGTTCCGATTGTATATTGTCCTTCGCCAGCACTGTCTGATCCCAATTCCGCGCACTCAACCAGTACCGTTATTCTTGATCTCTGGCCACACCCATCCTGCAAAGCGTTGCCAGCCCCGGTATTTCATCATCTCGTAGCACAGGGTAGCCATACGAGGGTGCAGCGTGGCGCGAATATGGTAAACAGCTTCATAAAGTATAGCGACCTCTCTCAATTTGGCGCTGCAATACTGATTGGACATGGCACAGAAACCTGCGGACATGAACTCATTCAACTTGAGAAGGGCGGTCGCTGGTCATTTCCGACCCAGGAACGGATGCCTTCTTTGGTCATGCTATTGTTGTGTGGCACGGACGAATTTAATCTTGACGATGAAATCGACCGGTTTTTTCGGCAGGGTGCAGACCATGTTATTGCGCCGGTTGGGCGGATCGACGTTTGCGCTGCGGATCAGATGCTGCGTTATTTCTTGGCCAATAATTCCAGCTCAAAGCGCCTTGAAGACACCGTCCTTAGTGCCCAGGGACTGGATGAGGACCATGCCGCTGCGTCGCGGCTGGTTGTGTATAGAGCGCGCCGATTATTCGGCCCGCAATATGGAGGAAACGCTACCACCGATTCTTTTGCCCGCAAATGCGATCTCGCATCCTGCGACGCAACGGCACTGGCAGGGCTTCTCGATTCAATATCCTTTGGCTCCTCGCTGACGCAGGCCGATCTTGCGGATACAGTGACAATGTTGTTTGGGGCATTGAATCTGGGTTACGGCGATCCCGTGGCCGAGAATCAACTGCTGACCCGGCTCGATGAGATTGAGGACAAATTGCAACCGTTGACCCGGAGTTGGGTGATGCCATTAATGGCTTTTTTGGCGGAAAACTATAACCATAAACTACTGGAAAAATACGAGAGGCGCTATAACGCATCACCGGACGTGTTACCGACCACACCCTACAGCCATTACGGCTGGGCAAAGGTGTACTGCCGTCAGGGAAGGTTAGTGGACGGTGTCCAGGAACTGGTAAAGGGATTGCACTGCATCAACAAGAACCGGCCCTGTGCGTTGGGTGGACCCGCTTTGATCAGTCAGCTCGTCAGTGTTTTTGTGAAACTCAATTTGCCTCAAACCGGTACCGCACTGTTCGACCGCCATCTGGAGACTTGCCTCGCCAATCGGGGCGACGCCTTGCTGGAGAGACATCGAAGAAACCGACTTGACCGGCTGGCTCGGCTGGCCCTTGCGCGAGGGGATGGGGCGACTGCCGCAGGGCTGTTTCGCACCAAACGGGCGCAGGAAATCCGCCAGGGACGTGACGGGCTTCGCGAGCTGGCGTGGCTGGTCTATATCGCTGCTTGTTGTGGTACTTCCAGGAAACAGAGTGTTATTTCTCAAGCGAAAGATGCGTTACACGATGTAAAAGGTATTCTAAAAGGTCTGGGTGCTGGCAATGAGAGTGAGGCCTATCTGCTTCGGGGGGTCGCAGCCTGGGCATGGGTAAGCGAGGACCGGGAGGCGGGGGAGATTCTAGCGCCTTACCTCGCCGAGATAAGAAAACGCATGTTCCAGCAAGATCCGGCACCGTTCGCCGCCACGCTCTTTTTTATAGAAGCTTACCGACGCGATGTACTGGGCGGTCCCGTGGATCAGGAAGTCTGGGGTGAGGTCGCGGCGTCGCTTGAGGGTCGATATAAATGGTACAGTCTGGCAGTGTACAGCTTGCATATGGGGCAAACCGATAAAGCTAATAACTGTCTCGAGAAATTTCACAGGCTACGGGTGGAAGTTTTCAAGCAGCTATCCGGTGCGCCGGAATGGATTCAAGAGACTCTGGCGGGTATTGACGAAGAAGTCGCCGCCCGGGAGGATCAGGAAAATGCTATTTTATCCGCTGAGAAACAAGACTTCAGGGCAATTTGCAGGGTGGGGCTGATGCCATGCTGACAGGAAACGAATTAAAAATAGTGTGTCGGTCTGCGTTGTACGGGGCAAACTACTCATTCACGCGGGTTTGGGTGTATTGCTCGTATGATACACTCTTACGAGCAGACGGGTATAAAGCTTTAAATTTAAATATAGTGCAGATCTACGCATTGTAGGTAATATATAGCCAAACGAAAGGAGGGCGTATGGGATGGTTTGATTCGATCTATTCTTGGACGGTGTTAGCTCAGGGAATGCGGCATGGTCGTAGTGGCAAGCCAAATAACCAGGGATGTCGCCATGTTGATTTTGTAAAACGCGATATTATCCTTCTCGAGCAAGTCCTAGAAAAGATAGGTATCGAGACTGGCGTAGATATTATTGCGAAAGGACGGTCGGATGATTTCGATCAGTTGATCTTTATATTTAAAGAGCTATTAAGAGGTAAAGACATTGATATAGATCGACTGACCCGGAGTGAAATGACTGCTATTGTTGAAATTCTTGCGGAAGCCGTAAAATGTTCTGCAATGGGTGCAGATAGAAAAGATCTTTATGGTGAAAAATTGTCGTTCTACGAAGCCGAGCTTGTCAATATCGCGGAAGAAAATATATCGAAACTTTGCGTAGGTTGGGAGAAAAAGAAACACAAATTGGAGTCGAAAGCCAAACGCGTCCAACATCACCTTTCAGATATCCATGAAGAGTATGATCGTTATCATAGATTTCACGAGGAGAAATATTACAGGATACCAGCGCGTATGCTGCCGTTCCATTTCTACTTACCAGCCATGATCATGATTGGCATTGCGGAATTTATTTTTAACATACAGGCTTTTAGTGTTCTAGATATTGAAAAAAAAGACATTTATATGATCGCTTTGGCGCCTTCTTTTGCTTTTCCATTTTTGGCGCATCTAATAGGAACAAAGATGCGTCAGGGATTGCTACTTGGTGAGCAAAAAATTCGGAGTTATATAGTGCTGGGTGTGGCGGTGGCGTCTATTTTTATGGGGTTGGCTTCGGTACTTTATTTACGTGCAGATTATTTAATTGGAAAGGGTGTTGATCTGAATATATGGATAAATCTTTCTCTGCTCGGTTTAAATCTACTTTTCTTAGGGAGTGCGACAGCGGCAGCTTACGCATCACATGACCCGGACCGAGAACTGGAAAATATATATGACCATAAGAAAGCGCTTCGTAGAAGTATAAACAGGAAATGGAGAGAATGGAGTAGAGTCGCGAGTAAGTATGACAGGAAAAGAGGCGTAGTGCTTGCTCGGATACAGGCTATTCGCGATGATGCCCGCGCGAAAATAGATGAATACAGGCTTGGTGTAAGCCTAACAAGCAAAGAAAGTACGCCAGAAGCATTTTTAGGTAGCGTCACAGATTGGTTGTTCATGCCACGTAACATCGGTCCTGAAATAGATCTGGTGCCGCCAACCCTGGAGGAAGCATTGGATACAGTGAGTTCTTCCGGGAAAGTAAAATCATAGCCTATACCTTAAAGATTAAGAGTGGGCACAGGGACTGTTTGACAGGGCTATGAGTTGTTTATTACTCACATCACTTGAATCGTGAATAAAGGTAGGAGCATGAGCATGAGTATGAAATCAAAACTTTTTGCAGGCTGGGTTACTGTATATTTTTTGGTTATCAGTAGTACGGCGTCAGCAGGTTTTATCACAGACCTTACGGAGAAGTTCACTGGTAAGGAACGCAAAATTGTTGTAGTGCTGGTTGATGTTTCAGGGAGCATTAAGGAAGAGGATTGGAAAATCTATCAGGACACGGTCAATGTTTTGTTGAGCCCAGCAAAGTCGATCAAAAATGGAGACCGCATCATATTGGCGCGGATAGCAGACCAGACGGTCGGCAATTTTCTGTCTGTAGCCGATGAAACTATCGAGGAGACGGGTATCCCCAGTAAAGATCGGAAAGCTATTGAAGTGGTTGCAGAGAGAATCAGGGGGAAGATGGTGTTTCTGCAGGATCGTCAAAAAGATAAACCCGCAAAATGGACGAATATTATGGAAAGTCTGGCGTCAGCAAAGCAAGAAATACAAAGGGACAAGGAACGATCTGTCGTGTGGATCGTCATGCTTTCAGACATGGTGGAGGAGTCCAAACGATATAATTTTCGTAAAACACATCTCAATGATGAATTCCTCAAGGGTGTTCTTTCCACCCAGAAGAAGGAGGGATGGCTTCCTGATCTGACTGGCGTGCGAGTGTATGTTGCAGGTGCAGGTGGTGAAGATGTGAATGCAAGAAAATTTGCGGAAATTGAGCGGTTTTGGCGGGGTTATTTCAAAGGAACTGGTGCAAGCTGTGCGAAAGGCGATTTTGGTAGGCCGGCTATTCGGTCTTTTAAATAAGCTTCATTCCCGTGTTGTGCCTATATAGACAAGAATTAGATATTTATTAAAAGGAGATGTTAGGCATGGTGTTGGGCAAACCAGGGGTAGTGGCTTTTCTTTTTATTGCGGCGATAGCGTTAACTTCCGGTTGTTCACAGAAGCCAGTCGAACCGGAGGCCTATGAGGTAGAGCTGGATGTGGGTGAAGCAGATAATTTTGATCTAAAAGTTAGTCTACGCAATGCCCCTCCATCCCTCGAACCTTTAGATGTGCTGTTAGTATTTGATGCCACGGGCAGCATGTCGAATGTAATCAGCGAGGTTCGCGAAGGTGCTCAGGAGATTGTGGGAAGTGTAAGGGGTTTGTATAAACACAGTGCGTTTGGGCTTGCGCTGTTTACCGATTATGGGCCCGGCATAACGGTATGGCAATTGCGGCAGGATTTAACAACCGATACGAGCCAAATACTTTTTGCTTTAGGAAATGCATCACTGATACCCAATCCCCATAATGGGGATGCACCAGAGCCTTATGCACGGGCGCTTTACGAGACACTTTTCGCAAGTTGGCGAAAGGATGCGCGACGATATGTGATTCTGTTTGGGGATGCACCTGCGCACGATCCCACTTTCTATACAGAAAATTATGGCATAGACCCAGGTCGTGATGAATCAGTAGGAACCGAGGATGACTTATCATTAGTTGATGTTGTTAATAAGGCAAAGAAAGCAGGAATAACCGTTATTACCGTGTACGATAAAGGCGGATGGTTTACAAAAAAGCCCGCAGAGAAGGATGCTATAAAGGGATTTGAGTACATTGCAAAGGAAACTGGGGGGCTAAGCAAGGCGATCGGATCGGCTACAGAAGTAGTGGAGGCAATAAAAGCGGGGGTCAGGGACAGTTACCGCCCTGCACCCGGCCTTTTTGTGTCAGAGGAATTCAGAGACTGGGTAAAGTCGCCGGTACCCATGAAACGAGAAAAGGATAGTAAACGCTACAAATTCAGCGTCACCCTGAGAGCACCAGACGAGGCGAAAAGTGGCATCTATAAATTCCCACTTATTGCTGTCCATGGAGGGCTAGCGAAGGGTGGCGAAATCGGCAAAACAAGTATTACTATTCGGGTAACAGACAGTGTGCTTGATTGGCGGTGGATTGCGTTAATGGCGTACCTGTTATTTTTGTTTCTGCTTGTTTGGATGATCTTTTTTCAAAGAAAAAGACGGGGAGGCGGTATCCGGTATTTGCGCAATAGGCAACCATTGGCACTGTTAGCCGGTATTGTGTTTCTTGCGGTCTTCTTGGTTTTGATCCCGTATATATTCTGGTATCTCTTCCCTGAGGAGAAACAAAAAATAGTAACACCGAGTCGGCCCGGTGAGATCGTGAGCGTAACGGGTCCAATAAAAGGATCGTACAGGCGATAAAGGACTTAAATAAAGGGGATAAAAAGGAAGTCCATGATTCCTGTAGTGGCAGACCCATACTTGATGGCTAGTGAGTTGGTGCAGTTACTGACCTATTTGGCGGTTCTGCTAATGATGTTGGGTGGGTTGTGTCTTACAATGTCATTCATTCCTAAGCGTGTTGGAGGCCATCTCATATTTTATGGTGTGATATCCGCAGTGATAGGTACGCTAGGACCAGGCCCATTGGTGGCACTGTATAAGTATGCGATGGGTCTACCATGGTGGGTGTTGGTCATTGTTGGTGGACTTCTGGTCCTGTCTGCGTTACAGGTGTTTGTCGCCCTATTCTTGGGTAAGGCTGCGGCGGCAACATTCGCAGGTAGCCTTGCGGCAAGTCTGTTTAAAATGATTTTCTGGGTTCTTCTGGCCCCGTTTCGTGGTTTGCGCCGTCTCTTTCGTGGCCCGGATGAATAAGCAAATATGTGAAGGTGCACGGTGTTAAGGCAGTGTAGAGACATTTCAGTGTAATGCTATCAGTAGGTTGTTTCTAAAACATAGGGCACTGAGTAACTAGATAATCGAGTATAAAATGATGTGATGCAAAAATATGGGGCAATATGAAAATATATTGTTCCCAATACTGTTCATTGGGATGATGTTGATTGGAGTATTGTTTTCGTATGTTTATCCGAGAGGCGATGCTCGAAGAGCAAAAGCGACAGCTGTATTTGTGCTCGGTGCCGCACTTTTGTTGGGGAATTGGTTAATGCAGGGAAAAGATGTTTTGCTACAGTTGCGGGAACATTTGGGGTGGATATTGTTGGGAATGGTTATCACGTTCGCAAGGCTGATTATGAGGTAAGTCTGCTTCCTGTCTGGATTCAGGCTAACAAGGAGAATTGGAATGAGATCTAATCATGGCATCGTGTGCGAAATGCAAGGGTAAGGGATAAGCAAAGTACCCGTAGTGCAAGGGTTCGGGCCGGCGATTTAATGGTTTTTTGAAAAATACTTCGATTGTTCGCGCTGCAAAGGTATGGGTACCAGGACCTGTAACGAGTGCGGGGATACAGGATGAGGATAGCGAAGCATTTCGTGCTATCCGTGATGTTTTATTAACTGTAATTAAATGTGTTCAGCTTACATTGACAAGGAGATTGAAATGTATAAATACAATATGATCCAGATTCCGCCGAATATAGCAATCGCTGCTAAAAAGTTACTTGGTAGGGCGCCCGATCCGTCATCGGCGGCAGCCGACTACCTTGAGTCAATTGTGAACGAGCAGGCGGCGGATGGGTGGGAGTTCTGGCGGGTCGACACCATTGGAGTGCGGACCAGCCCGGGGTGCATCGCCTCGATCTTTGGAGCAAAAGAGATCGATGCGATGTACTATGTTGTTTCATTCCGCAAGTCTACATAACGTGCACGAGTACTTTGCAACATCCGGCGCAAGGCCGACGGAGAATGCCCTTGGTCTCCATACACGCTTGGCGATCCGACTAGTGTTGGCGTATCGGCGTATAGCTCCTGCTCAAATCAGGGGAAGTTGCCGATTCGAACCAACCTGTTCTGAATTCGCTATCCAGGCCCTTTGCTATTGGGGATTTTGGCGTGGTTGGCGGTTAATCTTTCGCCGACTGACTTTCTGTCGCCCCCCTTGGGAGGGGAAGCACGAAGTGCCATCAACCTTCCAAGACTACACCAAGTTCCTGTCGCTACGGTTCCCGGAGACAGCCGATGTTTGGCGAGATCGCCATGCGCAACAGAAAATACGGAGTTAAGCCATACCTCATGATTGAGGGGAACGGGGTGATGGGCACGATAGGCCGATTTTTTGGAGACAAGCGCTTTCCGATTAGTGGGTACCTTACTATGACTATCTGAAAACAGACACGCAAGAGTATGTTATTGCGAAGTAAACGTATGATCAACAGACGGAGCGTGTTGCGGATAGACGCTGTTGTGCTCCCGTGACCCTAAACGCTGCGTCACCTTCAGCGACGGATACAAAGCGGGATTGCGAGAAGGGGATGTGATCGAGCGGCGGTCGGTGGCCCAAGGGCGGTGGGGAGACAAGCCCATCGAAATCGCCCAGGGCCGAAAGCAAACGTACTACCACCCTGTCGATACAGAATTATTAAGGGTGGAGTCAACCGGCGGAGGGGAAGCGGAGGATTGCATAGCCTATACACCGGCGAAACTCCGAGTCGACCAGACGGATGACTTATTTATCGTTTCTGACGGATTGACACCGTTGCTGACTTTGGCGAACGAGTCCAACAGTCAGAAGGCGCTGAAGGTGGCGAAACGCTACATTATGCTTTGTTTTATTGGGCGGGAAGACGATGGTGAAGGGCAGAGCGAGTACATTGTTCAATACTGGAAATAACTCGCTGTCCAAATACTGACAAACACCTATGACAAGGGGCTCTCTGTTATGTCTGTGTTACCTGGACAAGGTCACTGTCGAAATGGCTGGCCTGTGTCTTGTTAGGAGGCCCACTTTGCGTAAATTGGCGCCGATGGAAATGGGCAGGTTTGCAGAAGGTTTGCAACGGGGAAACGCAATTGCATGCAATCTGCGTGTAATATAATGTTACCGATAGGTAATGTTGTGTTATTCTGATGTTGCATAGCGTTTATTGGATAATGCCCCTGCTCGCCCCATAGGGTGATACATAACTATATGAAATTATTGATAAATAGTGTACTACATACATTGTGGTCGAGGTTCGGCACGGAACTTGCCAACGATCATGCTGAATAGAGACAGAAGATGGAATTAGGTTGGCCTGATTCCCTATAAATATACGGAGGAATGACATGAAATTATATTCGATTGGTAAGAGATTTTTGGGTGCACTGTTGCTAGCTTCTGTTGTGGTTTCGGGCTGTGACCGTCCGGCCGAGGACAACACGCCGAAGCTTCAAAAGATTACTATCGCCCAGTTTGGGCACGTTTTCCTGTACCTTCCTTTATACGTGGCTAAGAATAAGGGATTTTTTAAAGAGCAGGGGATTGATGTCACCTTGGTAAGCACTGGCGGCGACGAAAAGACGTTTGCGGCGGTGTCCAGTGGCAGCGCCCAGTTCGGTGTTGCAGACCCCGTATTTACGGCTATCGCGCGCGAACGGGGGCAGGGTGGCAAGGTTGTTGCGTCAGTGGTTAATGGGGTGGCATTCTGGGGTATCACTTTTCGTGACGATATTTCACCTATACAGGGACCTGAAGGGTTTGCGAAGTTGCGGGTTGCGGCCTACACAGCACCCTCAACCAATTACACGGTGATGAAAAAGGTGCTTCAAAATTCAAGTGGAACCCCCGTGGACGCCACCATCGTAGAAGGCGCCTTTGGAAGCCTCGTGGCAATGCTAAAGGCCGACCAGGCGGATGTTGCGATGGAACTCGAACCGGTGGCTTCGATCGCCGTTGCGAGTGGTGCCAAGGTTGTATACTCCCTGGCTGAATCTTTCGGTGACTTCGCTTTTACCGGCTTGACCGTAACCGATCAATACCTGCAATCCAAACCAGAAACAGTGCAAGCTGCTGTGACGGCTCTCGCTAAGGCAGCTGACTACATCTATGCTGATTTTGAAGGTGCGTTTGATGTCGCCGTACATGAATTTCCGGATATTGATAAATCCATCCTGAGGAACGCGTTGCGTCGCCTAATTGATGACCATGTAATTCCGCGTTCGGTGGTTCTTTCTGAGGAATCATGGAACAAGGCGGTCGATCTTCGTAAAGAAGTCGGCGATATTAAGTCTGGTGGAGCTTACGCAGAAAATGTTGACATGACCTTTGCGCGTAAAGCTGAACTTAAGTGAACTTGGCGCTGAGTGTTCCTGTGAAAGGCGCACGCCGTGCCGGTGGAGTAGCGCAGTTTGGGCTGGCCTGTAGAAAGCTAGATTCTGAATCATGCGTCTCGACGCATGATTTGCTTGAGTCTGTGCACAGGCAAAAGTTCTTTGCATACGCGCCTGAGAAAACCCCGGCCATGCTCGACGTAATTGAGCGGAGCCGGGGCGGGGCGGGGCGGCTAAATTTGTTTTATCTTTGGGGTATACACTGCAAAGGAGTGCCCGATGAATTCGACGAGCGTGGGTTGGAGTTTTTAGAGAATTTTCGCGCTTACGTGGCATCGCACTTTTCCTGCGATGCGCAGCTTCACATGGTGCTTTGCGATGTTCATGCCCGAATCAACGAAGTGCCTGAAAACTTGATCAGCAGCTACGCGTCCGGTATTGAGCGACTCGCAAGCCGAAACGGTTGGGCGGTAGAGTACATGTCTCAGCTTTGGGAAGAGAATGGCTTGAACCTTGATGGGCTCGCAAAGGCGGTCGTGGATAATGAGAAAACGATCCGTGTTCCATGTGATGATTTACTTTTGCGATTTGCGAACCGTTACTATCTGGGAGCGGACCCAAGGCAGGGTCTAATGCGGTATTTTCTGGCGCGTTTGTGGGAGAAGCCGATCCTTGAGCAGCAATTCCGCGAGCATATACATGTCACTGCCGCAGATGCACGCCTCGATTTTCTCCAACCAGAAATGCCTACCTTTTGGGTCTGGACCCTCCACCGGGGGCGATCCGCGAAACCCTGGTTTCGCAATACAGGGGAATAAGCCATGTGTGGTATTGCAGGTGCATTTAACTATACGGACGACTCGCAGGCAGAGTCACAGGTTCGTGGGTTACTTAGCAATCTTCTGCACCGAGGGCACAGTCATTACGAAATTGGTCTGGGCGAAACCTGGGCGCTCGGCACGAACCGTCTCGCCATCGTCGATCGTGATCACGGCCGCCAACCCATGTGCAGCAATGATCGTAAAATTACGGGAGTCTTGAACGGCGAGATATACAATTATCATGCGCTGCGCCAAGAGCTCGAGTTGGCTGGATACAACTTTACAACCGATACCGATACCGAAGTCATCGCCAACGGTTATCATTATTGGAGCGAGGCACTTTTCGAGAGACTGGACGGCATGTTCGCTATCATATTGTATGACGAGCGTACTTGCCGTTGGGTTGTGGCGAGAGATCCTATGGGAATCAAGCCAATGTATTACAGTTACGAAGGATTACGCGTTCTGTTCAGCTCGGAGATAAAAGCTTTGATCGGCCGCGCTGGAGAAACCGGTGAACTGCCACCAGGCCACTATCAGGTTGAGAGACAAGAGCCGGTTGCGTATTTCAAACCAGAGTCGGTAACTGTTTCGGACGATCTTGCAGAGAACGCCCACGCATTGCGAGCGTTAATTTCGAGTGCTGTACGTAAACGGGTGCAGACGGACCTACCGGTAGCTGTTCTATTCAGTGGGGGTATCGACAGCAGCATCATCCTGTATGAAGCGACGCAACACCACCCTGATGTGACCGCCTTTGTGATTGGCAGGGAAGACGCTGAGGATGTGTGCAGTGCTAAGTGGTTATGTAACGAGCTGAATATAAAGTACCAGCACATCGAGATTCCTGCCCCAGCGCTGCTTGATTCCATTCCAGAAGTTATCCGAACGATAGAAAGTTTTGAACCCAATCACATCCGGGGGGGCACATTGTCGTATGCGTTATCACGGTCAATCGCAGGTGCCGGCTTCCGTATCGCGCTTTGTGGAGAAGGGGCTGACGAGCTTTTTGGGGGATACCAGGAATTCTCCCAGAAATATCGAGCCGAAGGCGCGAGCCAAGAGCTTCGTCAGATGCTCAAAACTTTTCAGGTTCAACTTCACCGTACCCAGTTGCAAAGGGTGGACCGGACGGCGATGCGGTTCACGCTTGAGGTCAGGGTTCCGTTCCTTGATACAGCGGTTACCAATTTTGCGTCGGCACTGCCGATTGATCATCTGCTTCGAGATTCGACCACTGGTGACGTGATAAGCAAGTTGGTGCTCAGGGAGGCCTACCGTGGGATCCTGCCCGATCAGATCGTCGACCGCCATAAGGCGGTGTTGAGTTATGGCGCAGGTTTCGACAGCAATGGCGCCGAGGGGATTTTTTATGAACACGGCCGGGCGCAAGTGACCGATAGCGAGTTCGAACTGCTGCAACGGCAATATCCGGCATTTGCGTTAAAGAGCCGGGAAGAGGCGTATTATTTCAATATCTTTGTTGAGGTATTCGGCCCCCTTTCTTTGGCCGCAGCCCGGCCGACAGTGAATGCAACAAGGATGGAGGCGGCATAACGATGCCTGGGCGTATTGAAATCGAACGTATCTCTTACCGATACCCCGGCGAAACGCGTTTCGTGCTCAAGGACATATCGCTGAAGCTTGAGCCGGGGCGTGTCGTCTGCCTTGTTGGTCCAAGCGGCTGTGGCAAGACCACGCTGCTCAATATCGTGGCGAACCTGTTGGCGCCAGAATGCGGTAATGTTCGGTTTCATGATGGCTCTGGGGAAGGGCGTAGAATTGGCTACATATTTCAGTTCGATGCACTGCTGCCGTGGCGCAACGTCCACGGTAATATCCGGCTCGGGTTGGAGATTGCGGGACGAAAACCAGATGATACATTCGATGAAAAAGTGATTACTTACCTTAAGTCCTTCAACCTAGATGAGACCATCCTTCACCAGTATCCATCCCAATTATCGGGCGGAATGCGTCAGCGCGTTGCGATCATCCAGTCACTCATGTATCAGCCGAATGTGCTCCTCCTCGATGAACCGTTTGCCGCGCTGGACTTTTATACTAAGTTGACGCTTGAGCGCGAATTCTGGAACCTGATCAAGACTGAAAACAAAGCGGCACTTCTGGTAACTCACGACATTGATGAGGCGATCGCCATTGGTGACCGAGTCCTCGTCATGGAGGCTAATCCAGGAGCAATCATTGCGGACTATGAGATCCGCTTCGACGGTGGAGTGGGCAGAGACCCGGCGGAGGTCCGTGGGTTGCCGGACTTCGCCCACTATTTCGACCAGATTTGGAAAACCATGGGGTTGCGAAGAAATGACCGAGTGTTGAAAGATGCCGTGTTGGCTTAGGCGTACGATTGGGTTTACGCTGTACTTGGCACCGTTAGCCGTGCTGCTGACCGCATGGCAGCTTGCGACCCAAGGCGCACCGGAACGGCAATTTATCTTCTCGAGTCCCTTGCAGGTTGGCCAGACCTTCTACGACCTGCTGCTCTCCGGTGAATTGCTTCGACACAGTGCCGTAACCAGTTTCGAAACCTTTGTAGGGTTTGTCATCGGGACCAGCACGGGTGCTGTCATTGGGCTGAGCCTCTGGTATTACCCTTCAGCGGCCCGGATTGCCCGGCCCTATGTGGTGGCAATCGGTGCGGTTCCGGTATTCGCGTTAGCACCGGTTATAATTGTGTGGTTTGGCATTGGTGTGTTTTCAAAGGTTATGATGGCGGCTCTATCCACCGTTGTTGTGGCAGTCGTGCAGGCTTACGAGGGGACGATGTCGGTGGAAAAACGCTTTCTCCGGCTGATGGATGTTATGGGGGCGAGCCGGGCTCAGACATTTCGCAAGGTCATCGTACCCTCGGCACTCGTCTGGGTGGTCAATTCCATGAAACTCAATATCGGCCTGGCCCTGCTCGGGGCCTTCATCGGGGAGTTCATTTCCGCCGAACGTGGCTTGGGATACCTAATCGTGAGAGCCTCTGGGCTATTCGATATGGCAACGGTGTTCTCTGCGATCATCATGCTGACGGTGATTGCCCTGGTATTGACCCGCGGTGTAGAATGGCTGGAGCGACGTGTCTTGGGATGGAGAAACAATAATGGGGCAGGTTAAGCACTTAGTTGAGTTGCTAAAGGAAAAGGAGGTTGATTCGAAGGCAAAAATTGTCGTCTTCTGTGGGGAGGAGGCGGATGCTAGAGAGAAATACAATGATGATAGGCTCGATTTTGTCGTCACAAGGGAAGCGGATGGCGCAGACCAAGCCGTGTATGGGTCCGCTGTAGGGAGTGGTTTTGTGCGGGGGACTGGCGATGATGCCATTATCCAGCAGGCCATGCACGTTCTGGCTGATCCCGATCCAGATCCGTTATTGGGGTACAATAATTTCCGTGCGTGTATTTTCGAATATGTTGTAGCGGAAGCGGAGGAGGGTATTAATCGTTCTTTCGTTCTTGCCCCTGTAGTTCCTCAAGAAGGGGATTCAATTCACAAACGATTGCACATGGTAAAAGCGATTGTTGATTTCCTGCGTGCTGCTGGGCTAGAAAAACCAAAATTAGGTGCGCTTACCGGTACACGCAGCGTCTGGCGCAAACATAGTGCTTCAGCAGATCGGTTTTCACGTGAGGCCGAAATCCTGGTAGCAGCCTTGGCACGGGATTCTGAATACAAGGATAAAGTGGAGTTTCTGCCTCCGAACGATTCCCAAGGGGAAGACAACGACCTTGGTTTTGAGATAGAACGCTTACTGTTGCAAGCAGACATTATTTTGGCATTCGATGGTTCTGTGGGAAATATTATTTCGCGCACCTTGAGTTTTGTGGCCCAACCTGTGTCTTTGTATGCCATCCCCTGGTTTCGGTATGGCGAAATCTTTCCAATTGGTGAGGGTGGTTTTCTTTCTAACCCGGATATTCAGAGGCATGTTGCGCGGGTCCGCCTCTGGCAGAATTTAAGGAAGACGCAGGCTGCGTAGTGCGCAAAGAGTAGCGATGGGTAATGACACAAGGAAAGGCAAGGCGATGATTCAAGACGCTGACAAATTAAATACTCTGGAAGATGCCATAAAGAATTTCTTCAAGGCACAGGTAATAACTGGTACTAGCTGTACGCATCTGCTACATGTCTCGCAATTTACTTTCACACTCCACTATCTACCATTTTACCTGGCCATGGATAAGCTTGGCTTGGGAGATGACGCGGTTAAGTATTCTGGAAAGGAAGGTGACACAGATGTGGTGTGCCATATCTACCAAGACACGGCACGAGTGCTTTTCAGTGGCAAACCATATAGATTGGGTCTTTCCGAATTGCCGCGTTCGGTTACTATTAAAAGTCGATCGGGTGATGACACCGACACAATAATCGGGAAAAATGAATTTGAGCATCGCACTTTTATAGATCGATTGCCGCTATGGGGGATTGCGCTCGCCAATAACCCAAAGATTGAAAAAATTAGAACGGTGAAACGATTAGATATTGGTCCTCTGTGGGATCAATACTGGCGCTTGTTTGAAGGTAAATTTAGTCTATTGAGTGCAGAAGATTTCAAAGGACTTCGTATTTCGATCTACAAACAAGGGAGTACGGCATATCGACTCTTCACTGACTACGTCGAGAGGGTTGCTGACATCATCGTTGCTGAAGTTGACTACGAAAGGGAGCTCGACGACCTATTTGATGGAGTGGTCGATGTTGCGTTGACGGTTCGGCCATGGCGGGCGGTCGCGCAGGCACAAGAGCGGGGGCAGATGGTTGAGGTTGTTTACAACCATCTCTCTGCGCCCGAGGCGATTACGGATATTTATACCTTGAAGTTTGATGGTGATCCGTACAGCGATGCGGTAAGCAAAGCCGTGCTGAGTGGTCTTTATGCGCTAGTTGAATTGCAAATTGAACGCTTATACAGAGACTATCATTTGACGATAGGGGCCACAGATACTGATTTGATATCTAGAGTGTACTGTCGGGTGAGAAACAACGGAACTAAAAAATGCAGTACCAGTGGGGACAAGGATAAATGGTGTGGACAATGTGTGGGGAGCTGCGCTGGTTTTGCGCTGCTGAACGATTCGCGTATCTACAGCTATGTAATTGATAGTGATTCAAAAGGTTCGGGATGCGAAAAGTGCGCAAGCTGTGCCCATGATATCGATGTCGCATGCATGGAATGGGAGGCAAACCAACTTCGAACAAAAAATGAAGTGGACAAACTGTTTTTGTGGTGGGGAAGCGCTGTTGTATAGGAAATTTCCTTAATGCGACAGGGGAGGAGACGTTGTAATGACAGATGAAAAGCCATTGACAGATGAAGAATTAAAAGGTTTGTTAAAGACGAAATGCCCTTACACTTATGTCAAAGTCCAAAACTCGAGTGGAAAGGAGTTGCGTGACAAGGTGGCTCCATTGCTCGCTAAGCTCGATGTGATTCGTGGTTTGTCGGGTGTCTGCGAAGATTTTCAAATGCTCGGCGATCATGATATTGACCCAAAACTTGAAATTAATGTTCCTGCAGCCAAAAAAACGGCACGTGGAAAAACATCTCTATTAAGCATTCTTAATTCTGTGTGTGATAATGACGATGAAGCTGTCGTGGAAATAACAAAGACAGAGACTGTTGGAGATCTAAAGGCTGTTCGTGTCGGGTACAAGAAACATACACCATTGTCGCTCTTTGGAGAACTGGATCATTGCGACAAGGGGGCGTGTGCTTGTGGTCTAGAGGAGAAATTTCCGGAAGACACACGCCTATTTGCCCCGGAAAAACTTTTGTCACGTGCGTTTCGCCTATTTTTTTATGATTCATTGAATAAGAACAAGAATATAGAATCGACGCTTAGTTTGGTAAAAGTAAAAAGTTTCGTTTCTGTGAGCACTCAAAGCCAGGAATCTCTGTTAGTGCTTGTGCTGGAATACACGTATTCTGAGAGTTTCAGTTCTGAGGATACTAACTTTATGGGTGGGTTGCGAACTGATCCAGTGTCAAGGCAAGTGCTGTGCGCTCATTGGGTGGGTGTTAAGGGTAGAAAAGTCTCGGAAAAAGAAGTGCTGCCTAAGCCATGGCGAGGGTTTTTGGAAGTAAAAAGTGGCGAGGGACAACAGTGCTCCGTGCTGTGGAAGGCTCCCTGGGAGAATAAGGCGGTATGCCTGGATGATTTTATTAAGACCGATAATGGAGATAAGAATTACATAATATTCTCTTTCTTGGTTGCAAGAAAGGTGAAGGTGGAAGAAAGAGCCACTACCCCGGCAGTATGGTCTTAATTGCCACTCAGGATTAAAGGAGAAAAACCAATGTCAGAAATTAAATATCTCCTCTTTGATTCTAGCGGTTCAGTAGAAGGACGTTTTGCGAAGATAAGAAAAACGTTAAAAGCCATTAAAGGCATCAACGGAGATCATGCTAGTCGTGGGCACGACCCTGGTGATCAGGGCTTGATGTCTTTGAGGGTAAGTGATAATGAATGGCTCGGTTTTAGAGAAGATGGTGGTCAGAAATGCCACATAAGAAATATAGATATTCTATTTATCCATTTTAATGAAAAAGTGGTGAAAGAATATCTTGAAGCTGTCGTTATTGAACGCGGTAATAATCACGTCGCGATTGTAACTTACACTGGCGGTAGTGTAGAGGATTCTCCGGAGCCAGGATGGTTTTCAAAATTGGCATCTAATGAATGGCTACTTTATGTCAACAACGTGACTGGCCCAGACAGTTTTGTAGATATAAAAGGTTTCTTTAGGAGGTGGACGGAGCTGCAACTAAAGAGCCCTGATTCGCCACCGCCTTTCGACTACCTTGTCGCACCACCCTCTTCCGAAGAAGTGGTGTTCCGCATCCTGCTCGCTGGCGCTCGCGTGGCACGGGGTTGCAAACGCCCGGAGTTTGACAAGGTGCCGGAAGGGATCAAACAAGAAGCATCCGAGAAATGGCACAAAGAAAGTTGTACTAGGAAATGGTGGGAGCCATTCTTAACAGCGAATATAGAAATGGAGTCTGAAGCAGCGGGGCGGCTGGGTAGGGCGAAAGAACAAATCGAATGTTGCTTGCGGCGCGGCGAATCTGACCCATGCTGGAACAAGTTCTTTGGGGAGGACTAGGCTGTTGATCGCGCGCGGACCTAACGGAGTTGCACCATGGCAGGGGCACCGGGCGCGGCTCAATCATGATTGGCTGCAAGTGCGTTATTTGACGTTCCTGCAGTCGGTCACGAGTGAAGTCGATGACTGGGCGACTTCTAGTCGGGTCCAACCCGAGGTAAAGGAGGGGGTGCTTAAATGGCGGGAGCGCGCAAAGGAGTGGGTGGAACTTATTAGCGACGCTGAGGCCACCCTCAGTCCGGTCCGTTATCTTGAAGTGCCGCCCCTGAGCGGTATGGAGCCGGAGACGCGAGCATGGTTGTCAAAGTGTGTGCACGAAATTTATTGTGCCCGAACAGGTATTCGGGAAACATGCTTAGAACTTGCGGATAGACTGGCAAAAATCGAAGTTCTGCTTCAAGCCATCGAATCCGGCCATGCGGAACAGGGTGCCGGAAATTCTCTCTACACGGCGTGTTTAAAGTTTAGCCGTGGGGTTTCATCATTGCCGAGTGCCATCGTGCTGCCATGATGTCTCCCCGGGTTTTGGTGATTGACGATTTGTTCGGGCGGTTATTGCCTGAGCGAAGCTACTTGTGCCGGGCGTACGGTTTACATGACGTATCGCCGGATGCCCCTTCCGAGAGCGTTAAAGGAAGGGGTGACCACGGCGAGGTGCTCGCGGATGTGATGTTCTGTTCCAGTCAACGTGACAACGGAGGCGAACTTGTTAATGATGTCTCGCTTGCAATGGAGGCCGTTGAATCCGGCTGGCCGGCGCCCGACAGGCAGCGCTGGGCGTTGGTGTTGCTTGATCTGCGTTTTGTCTCGGGGCGGACCCGGGACGGTGAGCCTGACGGCCGGCCCGGTGACGACGACTTCGGACTGTTGATCTTAGAGGCCATTAGGCGGCGGTGGCCCGACCTGCCGGTGGTGATCCTCTCGAGCCGGGAGCGCAGCGAGATCATTGAGCGATGTCGGCGGTTGGGAGCGGTGGACTTTATTCAACGGCATGGAGGTGACGGCTCGGTCAACCCGAGGGAGGTCCTTGCGCTGAAGCTGCACGAGTACGGACTTTTGGAAGACCGTAACGGCGTCATTGTGGGTCGTTCCCTTGAGTTGCTGAAGACCCTGGCGGCAGCGCGGCGGGCGGCTACCGGTTCCGGCAATATCCTCATTCTTGGGGAGACCGGCGTGGGAAAGGAGCTCCTTGCCCGGTATATCCATGAGCATTCTCCCAAGGCCAAGGGTCCTTATGTGGTATTTCACGCCTTCGGTACCACCGAGACATTGCAGGCGGACGAGCTGTTCGGACACATCAAAGGCGCGTTCACCGATGCGAAAAGTGACAAGAAGGGTGTTTTTGAGCAAGCGGATGGTGGAACGTTGTTCCTCGATGAAATCGCCGATATTCCAGAGACTCTCCAAAATCAGTTGCTGCGACCGGTCGAGTCCCGGCGTGTCACCAGGCAGGGGGAGGCTGGTGACCGTCCGGTAGATATCCAGCTTGTGCTAGCCACCAACAAGTCTCTTGACGATTATGCCGCCACGGGTCAATTCAAGTTCGACCTGTTGAACCGTATCCGAGCCTACCCGGTGGTTCTTCCACCGCTACGTGAGAGAACCGAAGACATACCGCTACTGGCCGAGACAATGCTCGAACGCATTTGCCGGGACCAGGGCGCACGGTGGCCACGGGAGGTGCATGCGGATGTGCATAAATTGCTAACCAGGCACGATTGGCGCGAGGGCAATGTCCGTGAATTACGTAACGTGCTGGAGCGTGTGGTCAAGGACAACAAAGATTCGGAGTTGGTGTTGCCTGGTGATCTGCGGTTGGAGGCACCACTTGCGGACCCACAGGACGTGGGGTCGGAGCCGAGCCAACAGGCAAGGGGGCAATCACAGTCGGTCCCGGTTCAGTGGGCTAAGAAGTCGGATTTGCCTATGGACTACGCCGGGCTTCATGGCGCATGGCCACCGTTACAAAGAGATGTCGCACTGACGATGGCGGAATTGCTTGCACGGGCATTGGCGGCCACCAAGAAGCACCGGGCAGGAGAGCCCAGTTCGGGAGAAGTCAATCTTGCCGGGGCGGTGGGTTGTTTGTTTGCGCATCAGATCAGTACCGTTCAGGCCGCGGATTTTGTCAAGCGAGTCATGCAGTTCGATCCAGCGCTAGAAACTGAGCTGATTACCCGCTTCCCGGACTTGGGGGAAGCGCTGCAAGCAGCACTGCGTTACCGGCCCCGTGGTGCCAAGTCTGGATCGGTCAAACGAAAGGAGGCGCAATGAGTTGTGCGTTTGGTGAGTCTTATGTGTTGCTGGTAACCAGTGATCATTCAATAAAAAATGCGCTGACCACAAGTTTTCAGTATATCCGCGGGAAAGTATTCTGGCACTTGTTGGATGGTGGATTGTTTGGGCGATTTGAGGAAATTAAATATCGGTTGGATGGGCTGAGTTTTCGCGAGCGGATTAACACCGTGTGTCTGGTTGACCTTACTCAACAGGCTCCAGGTATAGGCGATGCGGAACAATTAGTTAAACCGATTAGGCCTGCTCAGTTGGCATTACTATACCCCGAAGTTTATTTTATTTTTCTAGTGTACAAGCTTCCGACGGACTATTCCGATCCGATAGTGGACTACCATTTTGTCGAGATAAACACTTGGCCGCGTGTGTTCGAGCTTATAAAGCGGCACAACAATGGTTTTCGGAATTGGTACGATGCGAGCGGCCTTCGATCATTTCTGCGTAAGGACAATGAGAAAAAGAAATTAAATCTTGCTGGAGCCATCGACGAAGAAAAGGCCTGCCTATTAATGAACGGATATACTTTGTATCGTTGGGGGTATCGGGCACACGTGGTTGCTACAAAAGCTGAAATGAAGCGGCTATTTGATAATGATGCAGAGTGTTTCGATCTCATCTTCGAAGACTTGGATTTGCGATTTCCGGATTTGGGTGAAAAAGAGGGTGTTAATCTTGGTTTGACGCCACCGAACGAGTCAACGTCGAACAAACAAACTGAATATAAAACTCAATCGGATTGTATTAAGGCCTGTCTAAAAAATAGGGCCACTAATTTTTGCAAGCTCAGTAAAGACAATAATCCTGCGCTAAAACGTATATTGGTTTCTTCTCGCAAAATTGGGAAGGACCTAAACGATAAAGAACAAAAGAACCATGGTTTGGCTGCGGAGCTCACAAAGCCCTACTGTGGTCACTTTGATCCAAAACTACGGGAAGTTTTGCGGCCAGATGATTGTCTTGGGGAAATACTTAGAAGGAGCCGTGAAGAAAAAAAATCTGTTCGACATGGCTCGCCATATGAGCGGCAGTTTGTTGCCGAGGCACTGATCGATAGGTCGCATAACTTGTACAGTGAGGATGCGACGGTGGATACAGCAGTCCATGGGGCACTGCTTGTTCGCGATGCGTTGATACTTCTGAAGGGCAACACCATGGTATTGTCTTTGGAGGCATTATCCTTATTGCATCAACACGAAACACAGGCGGAGTGCGCATTCTCCGGTGTCGGTGGCATACTGGATGCGACTGTTCGGATTCAGGAGCTGGAGGGCCACGCGGAAATAATTGTTAAAGAAGGCGCAAGAACACATACGGCAGTGGCCGAAATCGTCAATAGATTACGTCGTATATATGCTCATTTCGGCCGCTATGACGAGGAGGAAGCTTCTCTTCAAAAAGTTCGTGACGCTACAACACGTATGAGACCATGTTTGTTCTGTAATTTGTTCGCGTACTACTATAACTACTTGCTCAGGGGGCTATTGAATATTATTTTGGTTGATGTTCTTTATGTAGTGTCTTTTGCATTTATATTGGTGAAGATTGATTCGTTTGACTCTGTGAATGTGGGTAACCTTTTTGATCATTCTTGGCTTTCTTTAAAAATATCAGCATCGGCTTTCTTTCTTGCCGACCCTGGCTCAGGGTTCAAGTTTGCTAATTCTATTAGTCAGCCAATCATTAGTGCGGGAACAACAGGCCTTGTCATTCTTGAGGGAATACTTGGGCTGCTTCATGTCGGTATTTTAATCTCTTATCTGTACCAGAAAGCGTCACGTCGGTGAGGGTACGCAATACATGAATTTGCGTGATGAAATAGAGTTGTCTATTTGGTGACTATGGGCCGCTATCCAGAAGTAGAAGATTCGCCTGGTGTTCTGCTTTTGAGCACAACACAAATGGAGTCAACATTATGTTTCTTGAACGGGATACTTGTTGACTCGGTTTCGAAGCCTAAGGTTCACAAGATGGTTCTTGGGACACGCACGGGTATATATCCCGACGTTTATCCGCCGGAATTCGTAAAAGAGATACTCTTGTTTGTTGATGAAAAAAGCATAAAGTTTGTCTTGGTGAGCTTAATTGAGTATTCGCTTGGGCGGGCTTTAGCGCTCATGCAGGAGATAAAGCGGCATACTTCAGTCGTTATTGTGGTCGGCGGCCCCTACGCAATAGAACATCCAGAGAAATGTATCGACCATGGCTGTGTAGATGTAGTGAACTACGCGCATGGATTATATGTAGGAGAGATAATCAACTTCTATCCGGATCTAAGCAATGTTCCTAATATCTACTACAAGAATGAAAGTAGCATTAAGCGCACATTGCCAAAAAATATTGGTTACTGCATGGATATGCTTCCGTTGCCCGATTGGAGTCAAAAAGATACGTATATCATTTTCAACCCTGTGTGGCATAACCTGAAGGGAGGTGACGCCCCCCGACTCGTATTGGTAAGAGATTCTGGCGGCGCACTGCCCGTTGAGCATCACCAAGTGCCTCATCGACATACTGGTGTGTTGATCCTATCCAAGGGATGTCCGATTAACACATGCTCATTTTGTTCAATTAGCAGGATGTATGATAAAAATGTTGATTTACTTAGTTCGGAAACTGGGGTATCTGGAAATCATTTGAGTAAGGTCTCATGGTATTCGGCAGACAAAGCGATAGAGGTTGTGGAGCGATTTCTTGAGTGTCATCCAAATACGGAATACTTGTTGTTTAATGATAATGACTTCGCTTCGATTCCAGGGCGAGTATTCGAGCAGTTCAGCGAAGAATATATTAAGCGTGTACATCTACCATTCTACTGTCAGTCGAGCCCACATCTTACGTATGCGCGAGGCCGGCAATTTATTGCTCGCTTGGTCGAGATGGGCTTGGATACATACTGCATGGGTATCGAAACAGCGCGGCAGGCCAACACGTTAATATATTCGAGGCGAGGTCCGGCTCGGATCGTGAGTGAATCTGTGCAACTGCTCAATGAGTTCGTCAGGAGAGATGGGATACATGTGGCATATGATTTCATCAATGGCAATCCACTGGAGACGAGAGAGCAGTTGCTGGAAACTATCGATCTGATCCGTTCAATTCCATTGCCGTGGAATATGGCGCTTCACAATCTTACGTTGGACGACGACATACCGCTGTCACATCACATTCAAAACATGGTGCCTGAGTACAGAGAGAGCCGGGGTAAGATAACAACCGGAGGTTCGGACTATCACAGTGCAAATTATTCTAATTTCAAGCTTTTGCGAGAGTCATATTTAAACATAGTGCTTGAATGGTGTGGTGGTCTACACGATGACAGCAACACAGGACGGCTGAAACGTTCCCTTGAACAGTTTCTTGACCAAGATGGGATAAGGCAGATCGTAGAACAATCAGATAAATTTCGTGCTTTGTCAGAAAAGGCATTAGATAGTGGTCTAGACACCTTGAGCTTTCTGGTTAGCGAAAGGGTGTATTCACTGTTGTCTGGCGAATCTGAATTAATTGAGCAGGCTTTTGAGCTTATGCGTCCGATACAATACGGATATCATCGGGCTAATCGATATGAGTACGACTGGGGATTCGCGCTGCGACAGTTATCTGGATAGCTTAGTAGATTTTTGTCAGATCATGATAGTGGTCATAAATATGATGACCCACTCATGATATTTCCGCCACACGATCCTATCATTTATATGGGTCTATCCGGGTTTCCCAACGGTTTTTTGCTGATTTTTACTGACACAATGACTTGAATTTAAACGTAAACACAGGCCTCATTCCCTCTGTA
>DRJN01000415.1 GCA_011052165.1 Gammaproteobacteria bacterium | reverse complement strand
GCATAAGTATTTGCATCATAGCCCCCTCTCCCTCTGGGAGAGGGTTGGGGTGAGGGGATAAAATACATGCAAATACTTATGCAACGATTAATACCAGGGGGTTACGTGTGCATCTGTCCGAGCAGCAGTTGTGCCGCCAGCCCGATACCCAGCGTGAAGATGAAGGCGATGCGCCATACCAGCCTGACTAACGGCATGGGTGCCGGGGCGGATAGAGGCGTTGGCGTCGCGGTATCGTTGGGTGGCTGATACATCGGTATGATGATGCGCAGGTAGACCGCCAGCGAGAGCACGCTGTTGAGAATCGCCACTACTGTTAGCCAGGTGAAACCGGCGTCAATCGAGGCGCCGAATAACAAAAATTTGCCCACGAAACCGGCAAGCGGCGGGATGCCGGCCAGGGAAAGAAGAAAGACCACCATTGCCACACCCCGGGCGATATTTTTACGTCCGATGCCGGAGAAGGCATCGAGACTTCGACCCGTACGCATGACGATGGCAAAGGCGCCCAGATTCATGGCGGCGTAGGCGGCGGCAAAAATAATGATGGATTTAAATGCGAGTGGGCTGGCGTTTGTTGCGACGATACCGAGGAGGAAGTAACCGGCCTGGGCAATGGACGAATAGGCCAGCAGGCGCACAATATTGTTTTGCACCAGTGCGGCCAGGTAGCCGTAGGTCATGCTCAGCACGGAGATCACAGCGATGACCAGCGGCCAGCCTGTGTTCATGGGTAAATCGCGCACCACTTGCGCCAGCGCGAAGATCGCGCCGATCTTGGGTACCACCGACAGGTACGCGGCTATCGATACGGGCGCGCCTTCATAGGCATCCGGCGCCCAGAAATGAAACGGCACCAGGGAGGCTTTGTAACCCAGGCCGACGGTAACGGCGATCAGCCCAAGGGCGGCGAGCATCGGTCTGCTGTCGAGGCGGGACAGATCGCTGAGCAGCGTCGAACCGGTGCCGCCAAACCAGTAACTGAGACCGAAGATCATGATGGCGCCGGTGACCGAGGCGAACACAAAAAACTTCATCGCGGCTTCCGTGGCGGCGTCGTTACGCGGATAGGCCACCAGGGCAAAGGAGCCCAGGCCGGAGAGTAATAGCCCCAGTACCAGCAGCATGGTGTCACCGGCGCCGGACAGTAGCAGGGAACCCAGGGTGACCAGACAAACCAGCACATAGACCGTCCCTTCCCGGTCACTGCCGCCGAGTTCTGAACGCGCCAGCAGAATCGCCAGCAGGGTTGCGGGCAGCAGGATGAGCTTGGCCCAGACACTCAATGTATCAATGCGATAGGTGCCGCTGAAGACGCTGGTATCTGCTCCCAACAGGGGCAGGGTCATGCCGGTTGCGAGCAGCAAACCGGCAACCGTAATGGCCAGCGCGAGGCGGGGCCGGCGCAGCATCTCGGCCACCAGTGCGAAGACGATGGTCAGAAGCACCATGATCTCGGGGATCAGGAAGGCGAGATCGCGCGCCATCAGAACTTTAACGTCACTGTGGTTTGGTGAATGATATCCAGCACCCAGGCCGGTGCGATGCCCAGCAGAACGATCAGTATCAACAGTGGACCCAGCGCGAGGACTTCACGTATATTCAGATCTGCCATGCCTGTCCATTTTTCATCCGGTTCGCCGAGAAAGACCTTGCCAATGGCTCTGAGGTAGAGGCCGGCAGTGATCACGATCCCGAGGATCACGATGATGGCCACGGGTTCGACCTCCAGAGTCGCCAGGAAGATCTGGAACTCAGCCGGGAAGTGCGCCAGTCCGGGTAATCCCAGTGAGGCGAAGGCGGCCAGTACGAAGGACCAGCCGAGTATCGGCACCACCTTGAGCAGACCGCCGAAGTGATCCATCTCGCGCGTGTGGGCGCGATCCTGCAACATGCCGACGAGAAAGAACAGGGCACCGGTGACCAGCCCATGACTGATCATCTGCAATACCGAACCGTCCAGCGCCGTGGCGCGCACCGCAGGTTCGGTGGCCAGCGCGGCGATCGCGACCCCGACGATAATGTAGCCCATGTGATTGACCGAGGTATAGGCGACCAGGCGTTTGAGATCGCTCTGCGCCAGTGCGGCGAAGGCGCCGTAGAGCGCCGCGACGACGCCGAAGATCAGGATGATGATCCCGGCGTCACGAAAGGCGTCCGGGGTCATTTGCAGGGCAAAACGTATCAGACCATACGTGCCGAATTTCAGCATCACGCCCGCGAGGATGACACTGCCGGCCGCCGGGGCCTGGACATGCGCGGCGGGCAGCCAGGTATGAAAGGGGAAAACCGGCGTCTTGACTGCAAACGTGAACAACATCGCTATCAGCGCCAGCATGGCCCCCGTCCCTGTCAACGGGGGATGCTCGATCCAGATGCGCATGTCAAAAGTATGCGGGTCACTGCCGAGATACAATCCGAGAATGGCGAGCAGCAGCGGCAGGCTGCCCAGCAGTGTGTAGAGAAAGAACATCAACGCCGCGCGTTGACGATCTTCGTGTCCCCAGCCCGCGATCATAAAGTACATCGAGACCAGTGACACCTCAAAAAAAACGTAGAACAGGATCGCATCCAGCGCGGTAAAGGTGCCGATGGCGGCCGTCTCCAGTATCAGCATCAGCACTACATAGGCATGAGGACGTTCCTTGATATTGGCCGAGAAAATAAAAGTCAGAAAGAACAGCAGGGCGCTCAGAAGCACCAGCGGCAGACTGATACCGTCTACACCCACGCGATAAGCCGCGCCGATGGTTGGCATCCAGTCAAACTGTTCGATCTGGGCGAAGCCTGTTGCATTCACGCCGCGCGACCACATCCAGATAGCGCCCAATAATGTCAGCCCACTGGTGACGATCCCGATTGTGTGCACGACCCGTGCCGGAGTTTTGCGCAAGGCCATGACGAGCAGCGCTCCAAGAAGCGGCAGGAACAGGGTGATGGACACGATGGGAAGCACTGGAGTCTCCTTATCAATGGATCAGTAAAGCCAGCAACGGGATGGCGAAGATCAGTGCTGCGCCCACGACGGCAATAGCCATTTCGCGATGAATCAGGCCGCTTTGCAAGGTGCGGGCGCGGCTGCCGAGTTCGAGTGTGCCGTGTACCAGTGAAAATATCAGCCCGTCGATGCCTTGATCGTCACTACGGCGTACGACCTGGCCGATGTTGAGTCCGAACTGTCCCAGGGCAAGTACCGCAACATACAGGCGGCGCTCCAGCCGGTCACAGCTGTGCGCAATGGCGAAGGCAGGACGCCCCATCCAGGTATCGAAACCGCCGGCAATGACAAAGCCCCGTTGCGCCCAGGGCAATAGCGGTCCCAGCAAGCGCGGCATCGGGATGAACCAGCCCAGCATCAGGCCGCCCAGCGCAGCGCTGAGTCCGAGGATTTGTGCGAGGGTATTGTCGGGCATCGAGCGGTGTAGCAATGTTTCGATGGACGGGAAACCGGCCCCGAGAAT
>DRJN01000414.1 GCA_011052165.1 Gammaproteobacteria bacterium | reverse complement strand
TACGATGCATGAAATAGAGCGAATCAAAACACACAAAAAGAATTTTGCTGTTGAGCGTCCAGTACCTGTAGCCAAATTTGCGTAGTTGAGCATTGGCTAACAAGGCGCTTGTTCGGACTCTAATGCTGCGGCCTTCACACAGGTACCGTAGGGTGGGCACGTTGTTTGTGCCCACGCGTATAACGAACAATCTAATTACTCACCAAACCCGCTTGCATCATCCATATTTCCAACACCACCCCAATCTAATGGATATACGCCCTGCTTGACATAACGATGGAACGTGGAATATGGCCAATTTCTGGCGTGTGTCACTAAACCATGTTTAACCGGATTCCAATGAATATAATCCATATGCTGCCGGTAATCTGATTCATTGCGAATTTGGTGCTCCCAATATCGGCGTTGCCATAATGTTGATTCACGGTGTTTTTGTTTTGATGGGCTAATCCATTTCTGTCGTTTATAATGTTGACCACATATCAAGCTGACCTTGCGTTTAATCAATGCCCAACGTGTGGAAAAAAATGATCGGGTAATAAAACCCATGCGTCAATTGTAAGTGGTCGTTTTTGACGTACATGGGTGACGTGCTTCACGTAAGGCATCACGAACCGGTTGATTACATAATATTGTTTGGCGGCGATAGCTGACGAGAGTAAAGAAATAAGTTGCGCCTGTTGTATCTGGTCGACGATATCGGGACATTTTCTACTCTTCCTTGAGTGCTATGTAATTTCCGCGTGGGCACGGACCAACGTGCCCACCCTACATTATTAATCAATAGCCAATCAACAGGATCAAATTCGATGGCCAGGTATTCCAAAAAATCCATGAGCCTGGAAAAATCCGGCGAGGAAGCCATGGCGATTGCTCGCGGGACGCAAAAGCCGGGGCAGACGAAGGAGCAAACCCGGTTAATTGCGCAGGGGATTCAAAAAGGGATTGAGCTGTATAAAAAACAACAGGCGGAAAAAAAACGGGATCTGGACAGGAAAATCAGGAAAGCCGCGGTTACGGTCTCGCATGAGCCACTCCCAGTTGAGGTGGCCGCCAATATGGATCCAGGTCAGGGGACTCAATTAGCCTGGGTTCTGTTATTGTTGTCCTGGCTTTGCTTTGGGATCTATTTTTTCCTTGGCCGATAATCGACAAATTTAGCCCGCCGGGTCAATCTGGTCCGGATATGCTGTTCACCTGATCTTCTTCCAGAGAAAACTTGGTTTTCACTGTAACAGACAGTAATATATGTCTATCAGCCGCATGACCTGCGGGAGAGACCCTGCCTTTTATTCGTTTTATCGGGCAGGGCGCCGAAGGCGCAACCCGCTCGGAATCGCTCAGGCAAAAGAACGGCAGGTAACAGGCTGACTCTGGAGAGTGATCGCCTGATATTTTTTCAGGATTCAGGATCCACCGAAGGGGCTAAGCTCTCAGGTTACCGGACAGAGGGGCGTAGAAAGGCGGACCGACGTTTTTCTACGCCCTTTTTTATGGGCATAATTTTAAACTATGAGTATAAAAGAAAAAATTATCCCGGTGTTTAATCACTCGACCGAAGCCAATGCCTCGCGCATGCCGTTGTGGATCCGCCAGCAACTGGGCAAGGGCCAGACGTACAGTGATACCGTGCAGGCAGTACACGGCTTTGGTCTGCATACGGTCTGTGAAGAGGCGCACTGTCCCAACCGGGGTGAATGCTGGAGTCAGGGTACGGCCACATTCATGCTGCTGGGCGATACCTGCACTCGTGCCTGTGGTTTTTGTGCGGTAAAAACCGGTCAGCCGGGATCGGTTGACAAGGATGAGCCGCAGCGGGTAGCGGAGGCGGCGGTCAAAATGGGCCTGGACTATGTGGTACTGACCTCGGTTAACCGGGATGAACTGGCGGATGGCGGTGCGGGCATTTTTGCGGATACTATCGTCGCCCTGCGGCGGCAGATCGCCGATGTGGGCCTGGAGTTGCTGACGCCGGATTTTTATCGCCGTGAAGCCGGGGCGCTGGAATCTATTGCTGCCGCGCTGGCTACGGTAAAAACGCAAAAGCGTGAATTACAGATGGTTTGGGGGCATAACATGGAAACGGTGCCTTCTTTATATAAGAAGGTTCGCAAAGGTTCCAGCTATACCCGTTCGCTGGCACTGCTGAAAAAGATTGCCTGCCTGGCGGGAGTTGAAGCCAAGTCCTCGCTGATGCTGGGGCTGGGGGAAAGCCGCGAAGAGGTGCTGGCGGTAATGCGGGATCTGCGTGATGCGGGTGTGCTGCGCATATCGCTGGGACAGTACCTTCGCCCCAGCCGTTATCATCTTGCGGTGCAGGAATATGTCGATCCGGCCGAGTTTGATGACTATGCGCAGGAGGCGCGGCAACTGGGGTTTAGCTGGGTCAAGTCCGGGCCTATGGTGCGCTCGTCTTATCATGCGCATGAGTAGGGCAGGTGAAAGATTCAAGGTACAAAGATATTAATCGTTGCATAAGTACTCGCCTGTATTTTATACCCTCACCCCAGCCCTCTCCCTTCGGGGGAGGGGGTTATGATGAAAATACTGATGCAACGATTAATACAAACCGAATTTCAACAATATAACGATGACAGTGAATACATGAACAAAAGAACGCCCCTGTATGATATGCATGTGGCCGCCGGCGCGCAAATGGTGGATTTTGGTGGCTGGGATATGCCGTTGAATTATGGCTCACAGATCGAGGAGCATCATCAGGTTCGCAGGGATGCGGGAATGTTCGATGTCTCGCACATGACCGTCGTCGACTTGCATGGTGACAAAGTGCGGCCGTTTTTACAAAAGCTGCTGGCGAATGATGTTGCGCGGCTGAAATCTGCGGGCAAGGCGCTTTATTCCTGCATGTTGAATGAAGAAGGCTATGTACTGGACGATCTGATCGTTTATTACATGAATGACAGTTGGTTTCGTTTGGTAGTGAACTCCGCCACGCGGGAAAAAGATCTGGCCTGGATCGCCATTCAGAGCAGTGCCTTTGATCTGGAGATTAAAGAGCGTAATGATCTGACCATGATCGCAGTACAGGGGCCTAATGCACGCAGTAAAACCCATCAGGCGCTGGGCGAACAGGGTGAAGGCCTGGACGATCTCGGCGTGTTTTACATGCGCGAAGTGGATACCGATCTTGCGGTTGCCCGTACCGGTTACACTGGCGAAGAGGGCTATGAAATCATGTTGCCGGTGGGCCAGGCCAGCACCCTGTGGGCGGCTTTACTGGAAGCCGGTGTCAAACCCTGCGGTCTGGGCGCACGCGATACCCTGCGTTTGGAGGCGGGTATGAACCTGTATGGTTCGGATATGGATGAAAGTGTGACGCCTCTGGAATCGGGACTCGACTGGACCGTGGCCTGGGAGCCGCAGGAACGGAACTTCATTGGTCGTCAGGCGCTGGAAAAACAGCGGGATGCGGGCGTTGTCCATAAGCTGGTGGGGCTGGTATTACAGGCGCGCGGGGTGTTGCGTAATCATCAGAAGCTTATCATGGATGGCCTGCAGGTGGGCGAAATTACCAGTGGCAGTTTTTCGCCGACCCTCGGCAAGTCGATAGCCTTTGCCCGAATCAAGGCGGGCATGAATGATAAGTGCAAGGTGGAAATTCGTGGCAGGCTACTGGCGGCAGAAATTGTCAAACCGCCGTTTGTGCGTAATGGCAAAGCCCGTATTTGAAAATCAATCACAGGAGGAGTGAAACATGAGTAATGTGCCTCAGGAATTGCGTTATACCAAATCCCATGAATGGATTAGTCTGAATGATGACGGCAGCGTCACGGTGGGTATTACCGACCATGCCCAGCATCTGCTGGGTGATCTGGTTTTCGTTGAGCTGCCCGAAATAGGCGATACCTATACCGAGGGTGATGATTGTGCCGTGGTGGAATCGGTCAAGGCGGCCTCGGACACTTACTGCCCCCTGGATGGTGAAATCATTGCGCATAACGAAGCGTTATCGGATAAACCGGAACTGATTAATCAGGATCCCTATGGTGAGGGCTGGATTTTCAAATTAAAGCCGGACGATAGTGGCGCCTATGATGCGCTCATGGATGCCGACGCTTACAACGAACTGATTGCCGAAGAAGACTAAGCCGCAATATATTCCCAGAAGGAAAAACCATGCCTTTTATTCCCCATACCGACCCTGATGTCGAAGATATGCTGCGCACCATTGGCGCCCACGACATCGAGGATCTGTTTGCCGAGATTCCGGCGCAATTGCGCGCCGAGGGGCTGGGGGCGATCCCCGCAGGCGTGAGTGAAATGGAAATCTCACGTCTGATGCGGGAACGGGCGGATCAGGATAGCCGCACGCTTTGTTTCGCCGGTGCCGGTGCCTACGAGCATCATATTCCTGCCGCAGTCTGGGAACTCACTACACGCGGTGAATTCTATACGGCGTATACGCCTTATCAAGCGGAAGCGTCGCAGGGTACCCTGCAACTGCTGTATGAATATCAGAGCATGATGGCCAGCCTGACGGCGATGGAGGTGTCCAATGCCTCGCTGTACGACGGCGCTTCGGCATTGGCGGAGGCGGTATTGATGGCGGTGCGCGCCAATCGCAAATCAAAATCAAAACGCATTTTGATGCCGCGTACGGTGCATCCCGATTACCGCCGGGTGACGAATAACATCGTCAGGAATCAGGGCATCGTCCTGGATGAACTGGATTTTGACCTTGAGGGTGGTTATATCGATCCCGCGAGTTTGCCGGGCGATCCCGGCGACATCACCGCCCTGGTGATTCCCCAGCCTAATTTTTTCGGTGTGCTGGAAGAGGTGGATGCGCTGGTTGACTGGGCGCACGGACACGGCGCCCTGGTGATTGCGGTGGTCAATCCTATTTCGCTGGCAATTCTGACGCCGCCGGGCGAATGGGGCGAAACCGGGGCGGACATCGTGTGTGGAGAGGGGCAGCCGCTGGGCGCGCCACTGTCTTCCGGTGGCCCCTATTTCGGTTTCATGTGCTGTCGCCAGTCGCTGGTGCGGCAGATGCCGGGGCGGATCATTGGCCGGACCACGGATCTGGAGGGCAAGACGGGTTATACCCTGACTCTTCAGGCGCGTGAGCAGCACATTCGCCGGTCCAAAGCGACGTCCAATATTTGCACCAATCAGGGCCTGCTGGTGACGGCGGCCACCATATATATGACATTACTGGGGCCACAGGGGCTGGAACGGGTGGCGCAGGCCTGTCACGCCAATAGCATGAAACTGTTGGCCGCGTTAAACGAAACCGGGGGGGTGAAAAAACTGTTCAGCCGACCGTTGTTTCACGAAGCCGTGCTGCAATTTGATTTGCCGGTGAAGGATGTCATGCGGGCATTATCGGTGCAGGGTATCATTGGCGGAGTGAGCCTGGCGGATGACTACCCCGAGCTGGGCAACAGTATCCTGATTTGCGCGACGGAAACCAAAACCGAGGCGGATATTAAAACCTATACGGATTCATTAAAGCGCATCGCCGTGCGCATGACCG
>DRJN01000413.1 GCA_011052165.1 Gammaproteobacteria bacterium | reverse complement strand
CCCTCGTCGCTCTCGCCCATCCATGGGCTTCGCAACATAAGGTCATCCATGACCCAATCCCGGAGGGAGAGGGGGCTATGATGCAAATACTGTTGCAACGATTAATAAACCTGAACGCAAAGCGTTTAAGGCAAACGGATTCGTTCACACTGGAAACATGGCTTCCGCTTTATCTGTATATCCGCTAACCCCCTTCCACATGTCCTCACCTGGTGACTACTCCAGTATCACTTAACACTCTGATATCTAATAGTAATAAAAAACAGGCACGACTATTGCTGAGTCACCCGAAACAGATCAGAAAAAATGGAGTGAGGAAATAAAAGTGTTGTTGCATTTGTCTGGGCGCTGAAACGATGTGCCGAGTTTTATCCTGCGTCTGAAATACGGGAAGCTAATAGGGGTCAAGAGCGCCTGCAACGCGGTCGTGCCCAGGAAGTATAAAAGATGGCGACGGGTTCTTTAGGGCTTTGTAATCTCTAAGGCAATAAACAACCCCCGCAGCAAGCTGGCGGGGTATTAAGGGGTAGCATGCTGATGGGTTTCGCTTTGCTCTACCCATCCTACTTTGCGCTTTGTTCTGATGGGTTTCGCTTTGATCTACCCATCGTACTTCGCGCTTTGCTCTGATGGGTTTCGCTTCGCTCTACCCATCCTACTGGGGATGACACCCAAAGAGATTCATGCGACAAACGCTGGTTAACCGGGGAGGACTATTGATGGCGGAAAAAGAATTTGATTTTTCAAAAGTGGAGAGGCGACTGGGGGTTTCCCGACGAACCTTTTTGAAGTTCTGCACCGGTGTGGCGGCTTCCATGGGGTTGCCGGCCACTTCCGCGATGGCGATGGCAAAGGCGGTGGCCGATCCCAAACGACGGCCGCCGGTTATCTGGCTGCACGGGCAGGAGTGTACCGGTCCTACCGAGGCTTTGTTGCGTTCGGAACAACCTTCTCTGGCGCACCTGATTCTCGATCTCATTTCACTGGACTACCATCAGACGCTGGATGCCGGTGCGGGCCATCAGGTTGAGGCGATCAAGAAGAAGTCCATGCGGGAGAACGCGGGTAAATACCTGTTGGTGATCGAAGGCGCCATCCCGGTCAAGGATAAGGGGATCTACTGCAAGATTGCAGGTGAGACCATGCTGGATTTGACTCGCGAGGCGGCCGAGCATGCGGCGGCGATCGTCGCCTATGGTTCCTGCGCCAGCTGGGGCGGGGTGCAGTCAGCGACGCCTAACCCGACCGGGGCGCAGGGTGCGCCAAAGGTGTTAAAGGGAAAGGCCGTGGTGACGATCCCTGGTTGCCCGCCTAATCCCGCTAATTTTGTTGACACGGTGCTGTTCTTTATCACCTATGGCAAGTTGCCACCGCTGGATGAAAAGATGCGGCCCAAATGGGCCTATGCTCGTCTGATTCATGAAAACTGTTACCGCCGTCCCCACTTCGATGCCGGTCGTTTTGCCAATGAGTTTGGTGATGAAGGTCATCGTAAGGGCTACTGTCTTTATAAACTGGGTTGCAAAGGTCCGGAAACCTATAACAACTGTCCCACTCTTGAGTACAACAATATTGGCGGTGGTGTCTGGCCGGTGGGTGTCGGCCATCCCTGTTTTGGCTGTTCAGAAGGCGGGGTGGGATTTACCAAACCCCTGTTCACCCTCGCCGATCTCAAGAGCCTGACACCCCCTGATACATTTCCGGTGATCCAGGATCGGCAAAAAACGGGCGGCCTGAGCGCCGGGGCGGCCGCGTTGGCGGGCGCCGCCGTGGGCGCGGCAGTGGGCGCGACGGCTGTCGCGGCCAAAAAACTGGGGGATAAAGATTCGTCCGCCTCGGGTGATCAGCAGGATTGAGGAGGCGCTATGAAACGTAGAGATTTTCTCAAAGCGGCGGCGGGCGCGGCTCTATGTGGCGCCGGTACTGCCGCCCAGGCGCGGCCTAATCTGCAACCGGCGGAAAAGGCAGTTGGCATGCTGTACGATTCAACCCTGTGTATCGGTTGCAAGGCCTGTGTGGCCAAGTGCAAGGAGGTCAACCACATGCCGCCGGTGATCGAGGGAGACCAGACGACCTGGGATTCGGCGCGGGGTCTATCCGCCAAGACCCTGAATGTCATCAAGGTCTATAAAAACGGCACGGCGGCGTCCAAGGATGTCGAGGTGAATGGTTTTTGTTTTGAAAAACGCAGTTGCATGCACTGTGTCGATCCCGCCTGTGTCTCGGTTTGCCCGGTCACGGCTATGCGCAGGAACCCCCTTACCGGTATTGTCACCCATCACCCTGAGGTCTGTATTGGCTGCCGCAACTGCATGATGGGCTGTCCTTACGATGTTCCCCAGTTCGAGTATAACAAGACCTTTGGTCAGATTCAGAAGTGCCAGATGTGCAATCAGGCCGGGGTGGAACGTATTGATAAGGGACAGATGACGGGGTGTGCTGAAGTCTGTCCCACCGGCGCCACCCTGTTCGGACCGCGCAAGGCATTATTGGCCGAGGCGAAGCGGCGTATGACACTGAAGCCCGGTGAAATTTATAACTATCCGCGTGGCGATGTCAGCAAACCCTACAGTCACCACGAAAAAGTTGTTCCTGCCTATTTGCCGCATATCTGGGGCGAGAAAGAAGCCGGGGGAACCAATGTCATGCATATCTCCGCCATTCCCTTTGACAAGCTCGGGATGCCGCCGCTGGGTGAACGTTCGCCGGCATCGATTGCCGAGGGGGTTCAACACACGCTTTACAAGTACATGGCCTTGCCGGCTATTGCTCTGGCGGGGTTGACCTATGTGGTGCATCACAATACCGATGACGACAATGAAGGAGGTGAATCATGAGCGTTCATAAACCGCTCGGTGGACGAATACTGACCGCACCCTTTATTTTCTTTGGCATCATATTTCTGATCGGTCTCTATTTCATGGCGCAACGTTTCATTTATGGCATGGGCGCGGTCAGTAACCTCAATGGCGGCTTCGCCTGGGGGATCTGGGTGGTCTATGACGTAGTGATCGGCACCGCCCTCGCCTGTGGCGGCTACGCTCTGGCTTTCACGGTCTATATCTTTAACAAGGGTCAGTATCACCCGTTGGTCAGGCCGGCCATTCTCGCCAGCCTGCTGGGCTATGCCATGGGTGGCTTTGGCGCCTTTTTTGATATGGGGCGCTGGTGGCAGTTCTACGAAATATTTTTGCCCTGGAACTGGAATTTCAACTCGGTGATGCTGGAGGTGGGACTCTGTGTCACGGCTTATATTCTGGTGCTGGTGCTGGAATTTTCTCCGGCCTATCTGGAAAAGATCGGCGCAAAGAGATTATTGAAGACACTAAACAAACTGCTGTTCCTCTTTATCGCTCTGGGCATGCTATTACCGACTATGCATCAATCTTCGCTTGGTTCGTTGTTGATCGTTATGGGTTACAAGGTGAATCCGCTCTGGCAAACCTGGCAGTTCCAGCCCTTGCTGGCCCTGCTGAGCGCGTTGACCATGGGGTTTTCCATTGTCATCTTTGAGGCCTCGTTTTCTACCGTTGGTTTCAGGCGTGCTTCAGAGACCCCGCTGCTGGCCGGGCTGGGCAAGATTATTCTGGGCTTGTTGATTAGCTTTCTGCTGGTTCGGACCGTATTGCTGGTGGTGCAGGGCAATCTGGGACACTTGTTCGCTGGCGACCGCGCCAGCTTGCTCTATGTGATTGAGACCGCGCTGTTTTTAATCCCCGTGTTTATCCTCGCCTCGCCGGTTAATCGAAACCATGGCGGCAGGTTATTAATCGCCGCGGTTTCTATGTTGCTGGGGGGCGCGCTTTACCGGTTTGACGCGTTTCTGTTTACTCTGAATCCGGGTGTTGGCTATCGCTACTTCCCGTCGGTACCCGAGATTATGGTGACCCTGGGCATCGTATCGTTAGAGATTATGGCGTATCTGGTGTTGGTCAAGACACTGCCGGTACTGCATCGTGAAGAGCATGCATAAACCAAGGAAACTCAGATTAATACGTTCACCCTGAGCTTTATTAATAACGTTCGCCCTGAGCCGAGTCGAAGGGCCGAGCAGATAGGAGAAAAGCCTGATTTGCTGTTTATCCTTCGACTTCGCTCAGGACGAACGGGATTCAGGACGAACGGGATTCAGGATGAACGGGATTCAGGACGAACGGGATTCAGGATGAACAGGAATGGGATTGGGGTAATTAACCGTTCGCCAAGAGTTAAGTTAACCGTTCGCCCTGAGCTTGTCGAAGGGCCGGCCATAAACGGCGAAATTAATTCAGAGTTTCTATAAAAATATTTTGAGGAGATTTGATTGTGACGACACGTATTACGGTTGACCCGATTACCCGAATCGAAGGCCACCTTCGCATTGACGTGGAAGTGGATAACGGCAAGGTAAACAAAGCCTGGTCGTCAGGCCAGATGTGGCGGGGTATTGAAACGATTCTGATTGGCCGCGACCCGCGTGAGGCCTGGCTCTATACCCAACGCTTTTGCGGCGTCTGCACCACAGTACATGCGATCGTCTCGGTACGGGCGGTGGAAAATGCGCTGAATCTGGAAGTGCCGTTGAATGCGCAGTTGATCCGTAACATCATTCAGACGGGGCACACGATTCAGGATCACATCGTACACTTTTACCATCTTTCCGCCGTGGACTGGGTGGATGTAGTTTCCGCGCTGGATGCCGATCCAGTGGCGACCGCCAAACTGGCTGAATCCCTGTCGGACTGGCCTCTTAACGGCGCGCACGAGATGAAAGCGGTGCAGGACAGGCTGAAAACTTTCGTCGGCAGCGGTCAGCTCGGCCCGTTCGCCAGTGGCTACTGGGGGCATCCGGCGATGAAGCTGCCGCCGGAAGTGAACTTGCTGGGCGTGGCCCATTATCTTCAGGCGCTGGACGTGCAGAACTACGCCAGCAAGGTGGTGGCGATCCTGGGCGGCAAGACGCCGCATATTCAGAACATGGCGGTCGGCGGCGTGAGTAATTCCATTGGCCACGATGCGCCTTCGGTGTTGAACATCGAGCGCCTGATGCTGATCAAACACTTTATCGACAAGCTGGATCGATTTATCAAGTCTACCTATCTGGTTGACGTTCCTGCTATCGGCGCGTTCTACCTGGACTGGGCTGGCATCGGCGCTGGCGTGAAAAACTACCTGACCGTGCCGGATTGTCCACTCGATAGCAAGGCGACGCAGTTTGCCCTGCCCGGTGGGTATATCGAAAACGCCGATCTCGCTTCACTGAAACCGATCACAAGTTTTGATGATGCTTATTTTCGTGACGGCGTGGCGGAGAGTTCCAAACACGCCTGGTATAAAGGCGATAAAGCATTGCATCCCTGGCAGGGGGAAACCGATCCGGCGTACAACGATTTTCATGATAATGGTCAATACTCCTGGGTCAAGGCGCCGACCTTCTACGGCCAACGTGCTGAGGTTGGTCCCCTGGCCGATGTGCTGGTCGGCGTGGCCAGTGGTCATGAGGGCTATAAAAAATATCTGAATCAGGTGATGGGAACGCTCAAGAGCGTATCCGGGAACCCCGATATTCCGTTCTCTGCGATTCATTCCACCATCGGCCGTCATGCCGCCCGCGCCGTGCGCTGCGCGGTGATGATCGATACCCTGCATGATCAATGGCAAAGACTGCTAGACAATGTCGGAACCGGTGACGTGGAGACCTTCAATCCCCCCGTGTTCCCCAAAGGCGAGATCAAAGGCGTCGGCTTTCATCAAGCGCCGCGCGGCGCACTCTCTCACTGGGTGGTTATCGACAAGGGCAAGATCAAGAATTACCAGGCGGTGGTACCCAGCACCTGGAATGCCGGTCCGCGTGATGCCCGTGATGAGCCGGGGCCGTATGAAGTCGCACTGCTGAACACGCCGATTGCCGATCCTGAAAAGCCGTTAGAAGTGCTGCGCACCGTGCATTCTTTCGATCCCTGTATCGCCTGTGCTATACACATGGTCGACACTGAGCAGAAGGACATCATCAAGGTCAAAGCTCTGTAAATCTTATATCCCGGGTTCCCATGCGCTGAATGGGAATTCATACATATTTTGATTCGTGAGGTTTGGTCTGCATTCCCACACAGAGCGTGGGAGGGAAAATTAACCGTTCGCCCTGAGCCGAGTCGAAGGGCCACCGGGTAAGAGAAAAAGCCTGGTTTGCTGTTTATCCTTCGACTTCGCTCAGGACGAACGGAGATTCGGAGCGAACGGTGATTCAGGGCGAACGGTGATTCGGGGCGAACGGGGTTGGGGTAGCCTTTCCAAATTAACCGTTCGCCCTGAGCCGAGTCGAAGGGTGATTTAACTGGAATAAAATTATGAAAAAAATTTTAATCATTGGCATGGGCAATGTGCTGATGCAAGACGAAGGCGTGGGTGTACGTGCGGTTGAGGAACTGGAAAACCGTTATCACATTCCTGAAAGTGTAAGCGTGGTGGATGGCGGCACGACCGGTATGAACCTGTTCGATCCCATTCGCCAGTGTGATCAGCTGATCGTGGCGGATGCGATTAATACCGGTGCGCCTGATGGCTCGCTGGTGCGCATTGCCGATAATGAGATCCCGGCTTTTTTTCAGACCAAACTCTCCAACCATCAATTGGGCCTGTCCGATCTGTTGGCCCTGTTAACCCTGAAGGGCGAAGTGCCCGAGCATGTAGTGATCATCGGCATGGTGCCTCATTCGCTGGAGAACAGGCTGGGGCTGACGGCGGAAGCCACGGCTGGATTAACGGCCATGGTGGCGATGCTGCTGGCGGAGCTGGCTGATCTGGGCGTCGATTTACAGGCGCGCCGCGAGTATCGTATTGGCCGCTGGCGCAGGGAAGCCGAACGGGAGAGTGAAGCCGAATGTGTGTAGGCGTCCCTGTACAGGTTATTGAGTCGGCTGAGTGCATGGCGCGTTGCTATGGGCGCAACGGTGAGGAACAGGTCAATATGATGCTGATTGGTGCTCAGCCTGTCGGCACCTGGCTGCTGAATTTTCTGGGTTCGGCGCGCGAAGTGATCTCGGAACAGGATGCTATAAATATTAACAAGGCGCTGGATGGTCTGACGGCCATTATGCAAGGCGATACCGGGATCAATGTCGATGATTACTTCCCCGGCCTGGGTTCATCTGAGAGATAAGGGTCATTGGGATAAGGGTCAATTCTCGACCTGAGCTTTCTTATCGCTTGCCAGTATTATAATGGATAACAACTTTGCATATTTTTCAATATGTGAAAGGTTTT
>DRJN01000412.1 GCA_011052165.1 Gammaproteobacteria bacterium | reverse complement strand
GTCCGTATCCAGAGCAGACGAAAAACCGTTCCAGAATAGAACCAGCATCGCGGTCAATACAGCGATGCCGGCACAGCGGCTGCCAAAACCGGAGAGCGAAACCTTTCCTGGCCCCACGGATATCAGAAAAAACACTGTCATGCTAACGCCAAAACTACCCAGTCCCAACAGAAACAGCGGCGTCTGCAACACGGGAATATAATTGCTCAGCATGGCCTCAGGCTGTGAGCCAAACGCGGCCACCAGCATCATGCTCACGCCAGCAAAAGCGAGCAGCAGCGCCAGCCAGCCGCCCTGAATCCATCGGCTGCGGAAAGTCAGACTCCATAGCACCCCGGCAAAGGAGAGAAACCAGATGATGACGGCAAAATCCACATGCATTACCAGCGCACGCGCAAAAAAACGGGCATCGATCCAGCCTGGATTGATAAAAGGCGTACGCAACATCACCAGCAAAAAAGCAAACAGGGTGGAAATCCCCATCGCCAGGAAGGCCAGCAACAACCAGCCGCTGGCCAGGCGCGAACAAGCGTTATGATCAAATAAAAATTCATTTCTGCTCATGGTTTAAATCGCTCCCTGATGCGGGGTTCGACTGATGAAAGGCACGCCGAAGAAGGTCAGAAAAGCGAGGACGAAGACCGCTATAATAAGCAACGCTCCTCGCACGGGAGCCGGTTTCAAGGTCACACGCAAATGCAGGGCAAACGCTAGCACAATCCAGTTAATAAACGACCAGGTTTCCAGGGGATCCCAGGCCCAGTAACGCCCCCAGGCATTCTGCGCCCAGATTGCCCCGGCGATGAGCATCAGGGATTCAAAAATAAGTCCCAGCGCCATAAAACGATAGGCCAGATCGTCCAGCCGCCGATCATTCGGCAAACGGGAGAATTTCTGCTCACCAATACCGGCGGCGCGCAGCAACACAACACCGGCCATCCCCACCGCCACCAGCACGGCCCCAAGAAAAACCTTGCCAAACATAATATGAATCACCAGCCAGGTGGTGTCGTAAGTCGGCGGCAAATGGCCGGGGTTAGGGTTGGATAACATCAACCAGCCCATCATAATAAACATCAGTGGCAGAACGATGGCCGCCACCGGGCGAATCGCGCGAAAGCGCCAATAGGCCAGCGCGAAAACAAATAATAGACTAAAGACATTGCTGGACAGAATTTCGAACATAGTCAGGTAGGGTCCGTGATCCAGCCGTACCCAGCGCAGGCCAATCGAAATACCATGCACCAGCAGGGCCGAAACAAGCAGGCCAAGAATGGTTTTCTCCGGACGTTTGCCCAGCACCACCGCAAAAATGGCCAGCGATCCCGCTATCACATAAATCACCACCGCTAACCAGAGCAACTGGATTTCACGTTCCATACATTACCTCAATTTTAGTCCTCTGCCCGCCAGGGACGAGCAGCAAATTTGCGCCAGAAATGCCAGGCCATGCCCAGTACGGTCAATGTGCAGGCCGCCAGCAGCCAGGGCATGGTCCGATCATAGAACACGGTATAGCCCATCCATAGACGCAAACCCTCGTACTTCAAACGCCCGTCCTTAAACAACAGGGAGGCCCCCGGCCGCAGTTCACGGCGTTGTCCATTGTAGCGGATCAGCAGACGGTGTTTCTTTGGCGCCCTGAATTCAGACTCACGGTTTTTATCCAGCACCACTTCATCGATCTCCAGCAGGGTCCAGATTTTGTGCCGGGTTCCCGGAATCGTCCAGCTCAAGGCCTGCTGATACTCATGCGCGGGATAACTGGGCAGGTGGATCGTTCCCTCCTGCGGCGCGCCGCCATGGGCGGGATACCAGATAAAATCCGGGGCAAATCCCTTGTTGTGCGTGGTATAAAAACGGTAGCCTGCCAGAATCAGGGGATGTTGATCTCCGATCGTGCTTTGCTGTAGTTTGCCATCCGCATCCTGCCAGAGCACCTGGCTGCGGGTACGGCCGCGATTTAAGCCCGGCGCATAATCAATAGTGAAATTCTCCTGCCGAAAGCGAGCCTGATCAAGATGCCAGGGATGCAAAGGACCACTTTCCGATTCGGTCAACTCGCCATTAAAAGTTTCACCATCACTGACTTCCAGATGCCCCTTGAGATAAGTGAGGCGACTAATCGCCAGCAGAATCACCAAGGCCAACAAGGCCAGATGGAAAACCAGTAAGCCCGGCTGGCGCCAAAAAGCGGGGTTGCTGAGAATGGCGGCAGCGAGATTCACAGCAAACAAACAAAACGGCAGCGCGAGAATCCAGGCCGGCGACCCGTGAGTAAAGTAGACCAGCACCACGCTGGCACAAAAAAGCACGAATATCGCCAGCGTCAGTTTCAGTGACGCTAATCGGGCAATCCAGAGTGTCATATACTTTCAGTCACCGGCTAAGGCGGATTACTGCAACTTCTACCCATCCACCTCACGCCACCGCAATCACTGGACGTCCAGTTGCCACTGCTTTTCCAGTTGACCGGCCCACCACCGCCGAGCATCGCTTGCATGTAATAAGGTGCACGGGTATAGGGCGCTCGTCCTCCCTCCTGACTGATATCCACCAGCAGCGCCTTGTTCTTCCAGCCATGAGGGACGGCTGCATGGCACCAGGAGCAGTGCAAACGCCCGATGCGCCGGGCATGACCAATGTGCAGGTTGGTGCTGCGAAATTGAATTCCGCACATCCCACCACCCCCCATACCCCCACCGCCGCTACTCGAACTCCGGTAACCACTGGTGTGGGGGGATGTATTATTCGGGTTGGCATAATCGTTATAGTTGTGACACTTAAAGCACAGGTCATCCTGTTGCCCGGTGCCGGTTCCCTTGTTCCAGTCACCCTTGAGAATAAAATCCTTGGTGGAGCCATGTGGCCCCCAGGGCGCGCCATCCGGGCCGCCAGAAGGCGTCGAAGTACCATTGGCTGTGGCCGAGCCATGACAATCACTGCAATACATGGTCTGCACACCGATATTGGTGCCACTGCTATCGCTGAACGGCGCCAGAAAAACGGCCGGACTGGTACCACGCACCGCGGCCGTGCGCCCGGTCGGTCCCAGCACCGGATGCCAGCTGCGGTGGTTACCGCCCGGCTCGCCCAGATCAGACAGCGGCGCCTGGAATTCCATAGCCTGATTGGTATATTGCAGCAAGCCATTGGTGCCACTGGGGGTGCCTCCGCCGGCATCGCCCAGCGTCGGCGGAATATCATAAGCATAATCCGAATGGCATTTAAGGCAGATCTGGTATTCACGGGTTACATGGGCGCTGCTGACCGCCGTAGAGGCGCCCAGCCCGCCATCACCCTGTTTGACCAGATATTGGGACGGCACACTGCCCCAGGCGCTGGAACCATAGAGAGGCTCCACCCCGCGCGATCCGCGCAACACGCCCGAGGCGATATTGCTGTGCTGGACCGTTGCATTATGCTCATGGGTACCCACCGTATTTCCAGCGCTGCCGTTAAATAACTGGTTTTTCATCAGACGATGCGGATTATGGCAATCAGTACATTCCACATGGCGGTTCTGAGGGTTGCCTTTGCCCAGCAGCAAGGTTGTTTCACTGAAGTCAGCATCAGTAATATCATGCACTTCCACACCGGCCGGTTGATCGACGCTGGTGATAGGCATATGGCGGGTGGAGGTGAAATCCGTCTTGATATCCGGTACCGGAAAACCGGCGCCCCCCTGCCCCAACAGAACACCGCCATCACTGGAATGGCACTGATAACAGGTTTCCTCAATTGCAGAATTCCCGCCGCTTTTCGGTTTTGTCAGACTGTCGGTCCCCTCCCGTAACAAACGCCGGGCACCCTGCACCGTATGCGTATCATGACAGTTCAAACAGGCGGCTTCCCATACCTGGGTACCAACAGGAAAATCTCGCTGCGTTGCCGCCGTGTTTGAATAAATTTCGTCGGCCACCGATTGACTGGCATGTGCTGACATGGACCAGGCCTGCCCCAGCTTGTCATGGCAGGCCAGACAAATAATGTCGTTATTACGATCAAAGTTACCGCCCAGTGGATTGCTGACCTGAAAGCGGTTCAGACGCAGAAACTTGATATTCACCGCACTGTTGCTATCGCGGATATGCGGATCATGACAGCTCACGCATTGGACCTGGCCATTCTCCAGCGGTACCAAAGGAGGTCGCACACCCGCCACCCGATTACCGATATGGGACACCAGCGCCGGATCGCGCAGCTCACCATCAGCCGAGGCCAGAGCGCTGTTATAGGGGAAGGAAACGGGATGATCGTTGGTCAGATCGGTGCCCAAATTACGAGTGAACCCGGTCTGCGTACCGCCACCCGAGGGCATACCACCGGTACTGGATGTTCCGGACATAGCAATATTCACCTTGCTCTGCCCATCCAGCACATTCACCGCCCCCAGCGCCAGGGTGCCATCATGACAGGACAGGCACAGCTTGGAGCTGCCGCCTGGCTGATTCAGGCCAACGGCATCCATGGAAGCCGAACTATAGGGCGTATAGGTGCTACCGGACAAGCTGCGGTTCCACAACGGCGCAGCCGGCACCTGGTCGGCGTCATGTGGCGTATGACAGAACACGCAAATCTGGGATTCGCTCGTAGCGGTCACGGTTCCCGGCCCGGAGCTGGAAAGATTGTGTACCGTATTGGCGATATCCGATATAGGGGCAGCCTGTAGCACTGATGAAAAAAACAGCGTAACAAGGGCCAGATAGCGGTGACAGCATTTCATTCGCGCTCTCCCAGATACTGGAAAACTTCGACCCGGCCATTGAACATATCGGCGACATAAATCCGGTTATGCTGATCGACACAAACGCCGGCCGGTAAATAAAACTCACCCACGCCTTGCCCGGTGCCACCAATCGGCAATAGAAAATCGCCGTTGGCATTAAAAATCAAAAGATGATCCCGGTATGACTCCACAATATAGATATTGCCCTCGTCATCCGCCGCCACCCCTTTGGGCCGATTAAGATTCCCCACATAGGGTCCGCGTTCACCAATCGAGCGCAAAAACTTCCCCCTGGTATCAAACACCTGAATCCGGGCATTGAGCGTATCGGAAACATACAGCTTATTGCCGGCAAAACTCAGGTAAGTGGGCGCATTGAATTCTCCGGGACCGTCACCACGCTTTCCTAATGTGTCGACCAGTTTGCCCTGATCATTGAATATTTTTACATCATGGGCACGGGTATCTGCGACATAGATTAGACCCCGTTTCGGATCACGCGCCAACCCGGTGGGGCGACGCAAAATGTTTTTCCCCATTTCGCCCAGATAGCGACCTTTTTTATCGAGACGAAAAACACGTGCCAGCTCCGCATCCGCCACCAGTACTTCACCATCGCGGCCGGCTACGATGCCGATAGGCGCCACAAAACGTACCCCGGGCCGGGCCCATTCCCAGATGTTCATCTCACCACGATTCACATCAAAATCAAAGACCGCCTGCCGGCTGACATCGGTCACCAGTATCCGACCGGTACTATCGACCATTACCCCCTGCGGAC
>DRJN01000411.1 GCA_011052165.1 Gammaproteobacteria bacterium | reverse complement strand
TTGTGGATCTTGATCATGCTGTGCTCCTGGATAAATACTCAATTCAGTAATTTGCCTGTAGTATCCATCTCGGCTAGCATTGAATCAATTTCATGTTTTTCACTAATTTATTGAAAAGTATTCATCATGTTTCTGGAATTGCGTCATCTACGCTCGCTCAAGATCATCGCCCGTAGCGCCACCCTGGCCCAGGCCGCCGAACAACTGCACCTCACGCCATCCGCTCTGTCACATCAGATCCGGGCGATTGAAGACTATTTTGACGCGCCCTTGTTTCTGCGACAGCACAAGCCGTTACGCCTGACCCGCGCCGGTGAGCGACTGGTGGCGCTGGCCGAACAGGTGCTCCCGGCGGTAGAACGTACCGAGAAAGAGTTACACAGCGTAGCCCGTGGCGAGAGTGGGCGCTTGCATATCACCATAGAATGTCACGCCTGTTTCGAGTGGCTGCTGCCGACGCTGGAGCGTTACCGGCGGGACTGGCCCACGGTGGAAGTGGATATTCGTCTGGGCATGAGTTTCACGCCGCTTCCGGCCCTGACCCGGGGCGAGATCGATCTGGTCATCAGCTCCGATGCCGTAACCTCTGCCGGGGTGCGTTTCGAAGAAATGTTCGCCTACGAGGCGCGTCTGGCGGTGGCGCTTGATCATCCACTGGCCGACAAAACCTTCGTGGAGGCGGCCGATCTGGTTGATGAAACTCTGATTACCTATCCGGTGGAACGCACGCGTCTGGACGTGTTCAGGCATTTTCTGCAACCGGCGGGGATAGAACCGGCCGCCGTGCGGCAGGCCGAGCTGACCAGTATGATCCTGCAACTGGTGGCGGTGCGTCAGGGTGTGGCGGTGTTGCCTGACTGGGCACTGCGCGAAGTCGCCGCCAGCGGACGGCTGGCAACCTGCGCCCTGGGTTCCGAGGGTATGCACGGCATGCTCTACGCCGCCGTGCGTGAGCAGGATGCAAGTTTGCCATATGTGACAGCATTCATCAGTCTGGCCCGCCGACTTAACTCCCCGGCCGGAATATCCCGCCGCAAGGCATAATAAAACAGGCTTGCCAAATTTCAGAAAAACCTCTATCTTGTGTGCAAGCTACGGTTCAATCGCAATATGTTGTGATTGAGATAACAGGGAACCCGGTGTGAATCCGGGACTGTCGCGCAGCGGTATAGGGGAACGAAGTCCACAGGATGCGTATGCATCAGGCACTGTCCGGTAACAGGATGGGAAGCCGTGGATCCAGGTGAGCATTGTTTTGCTCGTGCCCCCAAGTCCGAATACCTGCCGTCGCTACAACGGTCCAGCAGACCGTTGTTTTCTGGGCCTTCGCGTCAAAGGTATCGGGGTTTGCGGTTTTTCTCCCTGGCTTCTTGTGTGCGTTGCGCCTGTGTTTTCGCGCTATGGAACAAGGAGAAACAGATGGCTTGCCAACCCGTCCCCGTCCCCGTCAATGCTGAACGCAAACCGCGCTCGATTAGCCTGCCCACCCATATATTCAAACGCAATGCCGAACGGGTCGGTTTTGACGCCGAAAAAATTGTCGCTGCCATTCATGCGGCGGGCGCGGCCAGTGCTGAATTCGAAGAAGACGAAGCCCGCCTGCTGGCGGCGCAGGTACTGAAAGTCATTCGCCACCGTTTTGCCGGTGACAGCCCCCATATCGAGCAGATTCAGGATGTGGTGGAGCAGGTGCTGATCAGCTCCAACTACTACCACACCGCCCGCGCCTATATTATTTATCGTGAGCAGCATGGTCGCCTGCGCCAGGACAGGCGCACCCTGGTGGATGTCGGCGCGGCGATGGATGAATATCTGGACAAGCTCGACTGGCGGGTCAACGCCAACGCCAATCAGGGCTATTCGCTGGGCGGGCTGATTCTTAATACCGCAGGCAAGGTCACCGCCAATTATTGGCTGAGCCATGTCTATCCTCCCGAGGTGGGTGAGGCGCACCGTAATGCAGATCTGCATATTCATGATCTGGATATGCTGGCCGGTTACTGCGCGGGCTGGTCGTTGCGCACCCTGCTGGTGGAAGGACTCAATGGCGTGCCGGGCAAGGTCGAGGCCGGGCCGCCCGCGCATTTTTCCAGCGCCCTGGGGCAGATGGTGAATTTTCTCGGCACCCTGCAAAATGAATGGGCGGGGGCGCAGGCCTTCAGTTCCTTCGACACCCTGCTGGCACCCTACGTACGCAAGGATCGGCTCAGCTATGAACAGGTGCGTCAGGGTATTCAGGAATTCGTCTACAACCTCAATGTGCCCTCACGCTGGGGTACGCAAACGCCGTTTACCAATCTCACCTTTGACTGGGTGTGTCCCGATGATCTGCGCGAACAGATCCCCATTATTGCCGGTGAAGAAATGCCGTTTTTCTATGCCGATCTGCAAGTGGAAATGGACATAATCAACCGCGCCTACATCGAAGTGATGAGCAAGGGCGATGCACGCGGGCGGGTGTTTACCTTCCCCATTCCCACCTACAACATCACCGATGATTTCCCCTGGGACAGCGACAATGCCCGTTATCTGTTTGAGATGACCGCCAAATACGGCCTGCCCTATTTCCAGAACTTCATTAATTCAGAACTGGATCCCGGCCAGATCCGCTCCATGTGCTGCCGCCTGCAACTGGATCTGCGTGAACTGCTCAAGCGCGGCAACGGTCTGTTCGGCTCGGCCGAGCAGACCGGCTCCATCGGCGTGGTGACGATTAACTGTGCACGGCTGGGCTATCTGTACCGGGATGATGAGGCCGGACTGTTCAAACGTCTGGACGAACTGATGGAACTGGCGCGCAACAGTCTGGAAATCAAGCGCAAGGTGATTCAGCGTTATATGGACAACGGCCTGTTTCCCTATACCAAACGGTATTTAGGCACCTTGCGCAATCATTTTTCCACCATTGGGGTTAACGGTATCAATGAAATGATTCGCAACTTCAGTGCCGACCGCCATGATGTTACTGATGAGACGGGGCGGGCGCAGGCCGCCCGGCTGCTGGATCATGTTCGGGAACGCATGCTGGAATTTCAGCAACAGACCGGCCACATGTACAACCTGGAAGCCACGCCTGCCGAAGGCACCACCTATCGTTTCGCCAAAGAAGATCAAAAACGCTACCCCGGTATCTTGCAGGCGGGCAGTGAAGACGCACCCTATTACACCAACTCCTCCCAGCTTCCAGTGGGTTACACCGATGATCCGTTCGAGGCGCTGCTGTTGCAGGACGAATTGCAAACCCGCTATACCGGCGGCACCGTATTGCATTTATACATGAGCGAACGCCTGTCCAGCGCCGAGGCCTGTGCCCAACTGGTGCGGCGTACGCTGGAGCGTTTTCGTCTGCCCTATGTCACGGTAACGCCGACCTTTTCCATTTGCCCGGTACACGGCTATCTCGATGGCGAGCATGAGTTCTGCCCCCGTTGCGATGAAGAAATACTGGCCGGGAAAGGTCGTGCTCCAGCTGTTATTTAATCGTTTTGGGCTTAATAGCCGCCCGCCTGGGGCGGGAGATTTTTAGTTTAAAAAAATGCTGATTAATCCCGTTCGTGGCGATTCATTTTACCGTTCGTGGTGAGCCTGTCGAACCATGATATGGCGATTTATTTTACCGTTCGTGGTGAGCTTGTCGAACCATGAACCATAGTATTACCTATTTCACCCTTCGACAAGCTCAGGGCGAACGGGATTAATCAGGGTGATCTTTTGCCCTTCGACAAGCTCAGGACGAACGGAGTTAATCAGGACGAACGGAATTAGTCAGCATTTTCTTAAACAAAAAAAGGAGCAAACAACATGCAAACATCCAAGCCACAAGTTTTTAAACTCAACGATGATGAACGTCAGCGTTGCGAGATCTGGACCCGGGTGATGGGCTATCACCGTCCGGTCACGTCGTTTAATCCCGGCAAACAGAGCGAGCACCGTGAGCGCCGTCATTTCACTGAAAAACACAGCGGCTGAGATGCACCTGGCCATCGGCGGTATGCAGCCGTTTACCAGTATCGACTTCCCCGGCAAGCTGGCGGCGGTGGTCTTTTGCCGCGGTTGTCACTGGCG
>DRJN01000410.1 GCA_011052165.1 Gammaproteobacteria bacterium | reverse complement strand
TGCGAGCGTGTAGCCACACCGGCATGCAGGGAGAACCCAGCCTTTCTGATCAAGTGAGTAGCGAGGCATCGGTAGACGATACTCAGCACTTGACCCATGATCGCCGGTCGGGTAGCAAACAGAAAGCGTAGCGGATAGGGAAAACTCAGTACCCTCGGCAATCGCTCCTGCATTGCTCTACTACACGCCATCCCTGGCGTTAACTGTCGCATGGGTTGTTCGGGCAAAACTTCATCGACCAACAAAGCTGCACTCTCAACCATACGTCGCACCCCGCAGCTAGGGCAAAAGCCACGGCGTTTACAGCTGAAGGCGACCAGGTTCTCAGTATGACAGCGTTCGCAACGCACCCGCAGGAAGCCGTGTTCGAGACAGCCACATTTCAGGTACTCCTCGAACTCACGCTGGACATACTTCGGCAATGCGCTGCACTGCCAGACGGGCGGTGCAGGCCGGGTAGTGTTGTTCGATAAGCTGATACAGAAGGGTTTGTTCAGGCCGGTGACGATGGTAACAGTCAGCGTTCCGGGCCTGGGCGGCATTCCTTGCCACCGTGGTACGGGCCATGATTCGCGTCCTTGCGATGCAAGGCGGCAACGATGTTGATTATCCTGGTGTGATATCAACGCGTTGCCAACGCAGCAGATGCGCCGTTATCGGGCGCCCCGCAGGGCGGCGCGGTGAAGACCAGCAAATACGTTTATTCGGAGATAATGCAATAAATTCCAGATATTGCATGGAATATCACCTCAAGCCGTCACGGATCCAGGTTTTACCACCCCATCCGCCGCGACAACCGTGATGCCGATCTGCCCGGAGCCACCCCGCCCGGCCAGGCACGATCATGTTCCGAACCAGGCAGACATGCCTACACTACCATAGATCGGCAGACAAAAAAATAATTTCCCGGCCAGAGACTTGACATATCCGCTTATGCGGATATAGTAATCCACATGCGAACTCTCACTCAGCTTTTCAAATCATTATCCGAACCGACCAGGATCAGGATTATATGGCTTTTGCAGATCGGCGGGGAACTCTGTGTCTGTGATCTGATGGCGGTTCTTGATCTCCCACAGTCAACAGTCTCCCGCCATCTAGCATATTTACGCAATGCCGGCCTCGTTAATGACCAGAGGAAAGGGGTCTGGATGTACTATCGTCTGCCGGCGGAACCGGGTGAACTGCTGGCAGGAATTTTGCGTGTTCTGCAAACCGCCGCAAAAGACATGGAGCAGGCGGCCATAGATCGCCGGCGCCTGGCGGCACACCTGAAAACAAAGCGGGCGGATGCCTGCCGAATCGCCGGATAAACAACAGGAACAATATAATGTCCCAGCCGAAAAAACTCTCTTTCCTTGATCGTTACCTGACTCTCTGGATATTTATCGTCATGTTCATCGGCGTTATGAGCGGGTATCTATATCCGGGAATCCACGAGGCGATCAACACCTTCCAGGTAGGTACTACCAACATCCCCATCGCCATCGGCCTCATCCTGATGATGTATCCGCCGCTGGCCAAGGTGCGATACGAAAAACTGCACGAAGTTTTCCGCAACTTCAAGGTGCTGACCCTTTCCCTGGTGCAGAACTGGATCATCGGCCCGGTTCTCATGTTCGGCCTGGCCATATTACTGCTGCCAGATCATCATGAGTACATGATCGGCCTCATCCTGATCGGCCTGGCCCGCTGCATCGCCATGGTCATCGTCTGGAACGACCTGGCAGAAGGCGACACCGAGTATTGCGCAGGTCTCGTTGCCTTCAACTCTATTTTCCAGGTTCTCTTCTTCTCGGTCTATGCCTGGCTGTTTATTACCATCCTGCCGAAATGGTTCGGGATTGCGGGGACGATAGTCAATATCTCCATGGGACAGATAGCTGAAAGTGTCTTTATCTATCTCGGCATTCCGTTTATCGCCGGCATGCTCACCCGTTTCGTCGGCGTGAAATTAAAAGGCGAGAAATGGTACCAGGAAAAATTGCTGCCTCGTATCAGCCCGCTTACCCTGATCTTTCTCCTCTTTACGATTCTGGTCATGTTTTCTCTCAAGGGTGGATACATAGTCCGTCTGCCCCTGGATGTTGTGAGAATTGCCATTCCTCTGACCATCTATTTTCTGGTTATGTTCCTGGTGTCGTTTTTCATGTCCATGAAGGTCGGCGCCACCTATGAGCAGTCCGCCACTTTAAGTTTCACCGCCGCCTCCAACAACTTTGAGCTGGCCATTGCCGTGGCTATTTCGGTGTTTGGCATCGACTCCGGCCAGGCCTTTGCCGCGGTGATCGGACCGCTTGTCGAAGTGCCGGTCCTGATAAGCCTGGTCAACGTCGCCCTCTGGTTCAGAAAGAAGTATTTCCCCTTTGCCCGGAAAACCCCGGCCGGAATTTGTCATGTAAGCTGTGAAGATGCATGACACCTGGATCCGTAACGGCTTACGACAGAGGAATTAAACCCATGAAACAGATGATCCTTTTTCTATGCACCGGCAACTCCTGCCGTAGCCAGATGGCTGAAGGCTGGGCCAGGCATCTGTTGGGCGGCCGGTTTGACATCTATTCCGCCGGTATCGAAAAGCATGGCCTCAACCCCCTGGCGGTGAAAGTCATGGCCGAGGCCGGCGTGGACATATCAGGACATTCCTCCAAGCTGATAGAGGAACTGCCGGTGCGGGAGTTTGATTATGTGGTCACGGTCTGCGACAACGCCCATGAATCCTGCCCGATATTCCCGGGCCAGGCCGTGGTTATCCACCATTCATTCGCCGATCCACCCCGGCTGGCCGCCGATTCCGCGACCGAGGCGGACGCGTTGGTCCATTACCGCCGGGTCAGGGACGAGATACAGGCTTTCGTCAAATCCCTGCCGGCAACATTAAAAAATATGGAGTTTAATTATGGCCAGACTTGAAATATTCGAACCGGCGAGGTGCTGTCCCTCCGGGGTTTGCGGGACCAATATTGACCAGGGACTCGTTCAATTCACCGCCGACCTGGAGTGGGTCAAGAGCCGGGGAGTAGAGGTCGAACGCTACAATCTTGCCCAGCAGCCTGACAAGTTCGTCCAATCCGAACCAGTGAAAAATGCCATGGCCCTGGCCGGCGACAAGTGTCTTCCTATTATCCTGGCGGACGGCAGGATCGTCGCGCAAAATACCTATCCGGATCGCAGTATCCTGGCCCGGTTGGCAGGATTGGCCACAGAATAATTTGAGCCTGAATCCGTGACGGCTTGCATCTGCACCATTCTCGAGCGCTCACGAATTTAGGTCAAGGAGACATACCGCATGCTTTTTTACCGGCAAGGGCGGGGTCGGCAAGACCACCATTTCCTGTGCCGCCGCCATTCATTTCGCCGACAGGGGAGAAAAAGTGCTGCTGGTCTGCACCGATCCCGCCTCCAACCTTGATGATGTACTGGAAACACAAGTTGGTTCAGTGCCGGCGCCGGTGCCGGGGGTTGAGAATCTCCGGGCCCTGAACATTGATCCGGAGGCGGCGGCCAGGCAATACCGGGAAAGGGTCATCGGCCCCTACCGGGGCGTGCTGCCGGAATCGGCATTGACCAGCATGGAGGAGCAGCTCTCCGGGGCCTGCACCACAGAGATCGCCGCCTTTGACGAATTTGCCCGGCTGCTCGGCAGCAAGGATGTCAGTGGTCAATTCGACCGGATTATCTTCGATACGGCTCCGACCGGCCATACTCTGCGGCTATTACAGCTCCCCTCGGCCTGGGGCGGATTCATCGAGAGCAACACCTCCGGCACCTCCTGCCTGGGACCGTTATCAGGGCTGGACGCACAGCACCAGGTATACAAGAATGCCATTCAATTTTTGCAGGACCGGGAGACTTCCACTCTGATCCTGGTCTGCCGGCCCGATGAAGCAAGCCTGTCCGAAGCGGCCCGCACCAGCGCCGAACTGGCCGAACTGGGAATCAACAATCAGCAGCTGGCGGTAAACGGGATCTTTTATGCCGATTCAGACGATGACTCGACCGCAAGCAGCTTGTCCGCACAACACAAAAACGCCCTGGCCGCCTGTCCAGACGCGCTCCGGAAACTCCCAAGAAGCGAGCTGCCTCTTCTGCCCTTTGCCCCGCTCGGCATTGATAGGCTGCGGCAGGTGTTTGCCGGCACTCCGGCGCCAGTAACATCAACACCAAACCCGGCAGACTCCATTGCCCTGCCGCCTGACTTCCAGGAATTGTGCAAAAAACTTGCGGCCGGCAAAAGCGGCGTCATTATGACCATGGGCAAAGGTGGCGTCGGCAAAACTACCCTGGCGACCAAGGTTGCGCTCTACCTGGCGGAAAAAGGCCACAAAGTCCATCTTGCCACCACCGACCCGGCCGCTCATCTTGACTTCTCCCTTGGTGAAAAAAACAGCCGGCTCCAGGTCAGCCGTATCGATCCGGCAGCAGAGGTGAAAAATTACACCGCGAAGGTCCTGCAGGAAGCGGGGTCCCAACTTGATGACAACGGCAGAAGATTGCTTGAGGAAGATTTACGTTCGCCCTGCACGGAGGAAATTGCCGTCTTCCGGGCCTTTGCCCGTTTAGTCGACCAGGGAAGCAAACAATTCGTGGTGCTTGACACAGCGCCCACCGGCCACACCTTGCTGCTTCTTGACGCGGCCCGGTCTTACCACCGGGAGATTGCAAAAAAAACAGGACAACTGCCGGATTCGATCAACCAGCTTTTGCCCCGGCTCCGGGACGACAATTTTACGAAAATCATTATTGTTACTCTCGCCGAAACAACGCCGGTGCAGGAGGCGTTGCTCCTCGCCGACGATCTGAAAAGGGCGGATATCAAGCCCTTTGCCTGGGTGATCAACCAGAGCCTGCTGCCTTTATCCATTGCCAATCCGCTGCTGGCCAAAAAACAGGCTCAGGAGTATTCGCAAGTCGAAAAAGTACTCGCCCTGAGCGCTCCACAGCCGGTCTACCTCGAAGCGTGGCAGCCGGTCGCCGGTCACGGCGACCATGACACGCCGAAAACGGCTTGGAGACAACGCGCCGCCCTGCGGGGCGCCCGATAGTTGTGTATAAAGACGGTCAATCCCGACCAGTGATTGGCCGATCAACGGGAGGAACCGGGACGTGATCCGTTTTAACCCCCCCGTGAGCGTGCCTGGCGCGATGGGTTGGCCGAATATTTACTCCATAAATAAGATGACTTCTTGTTTTGATTGATGTTTTTTCAATGCTTTATAACGAGTAAGAAAGTCTTCTTGCGCCTGTGCATCGGCTTTCCC
>DRJN01000409.1 GCA_011052165.1 Gammaproteobacteria bacterium | reverse complement strand
TGGGCAAAGGAGCGAGAGTCATAATGGTTGGTGGAACATTGTAGGTTGGGCAAAGGAGCGAGAGCGACGTGCCCAACAAAACGCCCGGCGGAGAACTAGAGGGAATTGATAAGGAGTTTCTTTATTGCACGCTGCTGAATACTAGACGTGCTTTACTTCATAATGCGTATGATAACGTGCTAACAAATCTGACCTTCAGAAGGGGAAAAGGCGTGCATCTGCCAAAGCTCGGATGCACTCACTGATTAGTTGTTGGTAGGATGTCCAGAATGTGTGGCAGGCTAATATATAGAGTCTTTCTGTCCAGAATTTATGGAGTATGCGGCGCGCGGGAAATACGCCTAAGCATTGATTTTATTGGTCGGCGTGAGAGGATTCGAACCTCCGACCCCTTCGTCCCGAACGAAGTGCGCTACCAGGCTGCGCTACACGCCGCGTTGCTTTTAATAGGTACGCTCAACGGCAAATCTGGCGAGGAAACTGAGTGCATCCTTGTAGTCGGATGCCGGGATGATACTCAGCGCCTCGATGGCTTTGTCAGCCTCGATTTGCGCACAGTCGGCAGTGTAGTCGATGGCGCCGGTGGATTCAATGGCGGCGCAGACTTTGTCGATGCGTTCGAGTCCGCCTTCTTCAATAGCCTTGCGTATTTCTGTGGCCTCTTCTGCCGTGCCGTTGTGCATGGCGTATATCAGGGGCATGGTGGGCTTGCCTTCAGCCAGATCATCACCGATATTCTTGCCGATTTCATCGCTGGAGGCGCGGTAGTCCAGCACGTCATCGATTAACTGGAAAGCGCAGCCCAGGTGCATGCCGTAGGCTTTCATGGCCTGAGTCTCTTCTTTGCTACGCCCGGCAATGATAGCGCCGAGCTGGGCGGCGGACTCGAACAACCTGGCGGTTTTATTGTGGATCACCTCCAGGTAGCGGGCCTCGCTGGTATCCGCGTCATGCACATTGAGTAGTTGCAGAACTTCGCCTTCGGCAATGGTGTTGGTGGCATGCGCGAGAATATCCATAACCGGCATGCTGCCGAGCTCCACCATCATTTCAAAGGCGCGGGAATAAAGAAAATCACCGACCAGCACGCTGGCTTCATTGCCGAACAGGTTGTTGGCGGTTTCCTTACCCCGGCGTAGATCGGAGTTGTCCACAACATCATCGTGAAGCAGGGTGGCGGTGTGGATAAACTCAATAACGGTCGCCAATTCAATATGTTGCGAACCTTCATAGGCCAGGGCACGGGCAGCCAGCAGGTGGATAACGGGCCGCAGGCGCTTGCCGCCACTATTGATAATGTAAACGCCAATCTGGTTGACCAGTACGACTTCCGATTGCAGGCGGGCCTGAATACAGCGATTTACACCCTCCATGTCCGGGGCAATCAGGGCATAAATATCTTCAATAGCCATAAGTACTTAAGCAATATTTCATATAGGGGTGCATGCTAGGGCGCGACCGGGGGAGTGTCAAGCCGGTTTAACGGGAGGCTTGTTCGTGTCCGGATGAGATTGTTTCCCAAAAAAAACAGGCGCATATACGCATATTCCATCGTAAAATACGCTGATCTGCATTGACCGGTTGGTGCTGAAACGCTAAAATTGCGCCCCTTTACGCATTCCCTCTTGCCCGCAGGGCGGTGAAGTGTCAAGTTTCTGGAGAAAATCACATGTACGCGGTAATTAAAACCGGTGGCAAACAGTATAAGGTCGAACAAGGCCAGAAGATTCGGGTTGAGAAAATCAATGCCAAATCCGGCGCCAGCATCGATCTGGATAAAGTGTTGATGGTGGCCGACGGTGAAGAGATCAAATTTGGCGCGCCTTTCCTTGATGGCGGCAAGGTCACTGCAACCATTACCGAACAGGGTCGTGGCAAGAAAATCCGCATTATTAAGTTTCGCCGTCGTAAACATTACAAAAAGACCCAGGGTCACCGGCAGGCCTATACGGAACTGGAAATTACCGGCATCAATGCGGGTTAATATATCGAATTGAAGAGGCAAAACAATGGCACATAAAAAAGCGGGTGGTAGTACACGTAATGGGCGCGATTCCAACGCCAAACGCCTGGGCGTCAAACGCTATGGCGGCGAGAATGTGCTGGCAGGTAATATTCTGATTCGCCAGCGTGGCACCAAGGTCCACCCCGGAGTGAATGTGGGTCAGGGCGGGGATGATACCCTGTTCGCCAAGGTAAGCGGCACGGTGGTGTTTGAAATCAAGGGTCCGAAAAGACGCAAACAGGTGAGTATTATCCCGGCAGCCTAAGCACGGGCCCAATAATCTCACCGGAAACCCCGTCACGTACGGGGTTTTTTGTTTCCAGTAGCGGGAGATTGAACGTGGCGCAGTGGCAAATGCTGGAACATAAATTTTGCTATTGATGGGAACAGAGGTTTCCTCGCTCCTCGTGACTCGGCACTAATATTATGAAATTTGTAGACGAAACAACCATCAAGGTCGAAGCCGGTAAGGGTGGTAATGGCATCGCCAGTTTCCGCAAGGAAAAGTACATCGAGTTTGGCGGCCCCGACGGTGGTGACGGTGGTGATGCGGGTAGCATTTATTTGATAGGCGATGTCAATCTCAATACCCTGGTGGATTTTCGCTTTACCCGCTGTTATCGGGCCGAGAACGGTCAATCCGGACGTAGCCGTAACTGCACGGGCAAGAGTGGCGAAGATCTTTATATCAGGGTACCGTTGGGCACCCAGATCTATGATGTGGATACGGATGAGCTGATCGGCGATGTGCTGAGCGAAGGTCAGATATTGCTGGTGGCGCAGGGCGGCGTTCACGGCATCGGCAATGTCCATTTCAAAAGCAGTACCAACCGTGCCCCTCGCCAGTGTACTAAAGGTACGCCGGGTGATGTTCGTAGCTTGCGCATGGAGCTGAAAGTGTTGGCCGATGTCGGTCTGCTGGGCATGCCTAATGCGGGTAAATCAACCTTTATTCGTGCAGTTTCCGCCGCCAGGCCCAAGGTTGCAAGCTATCCCTTTACGACCCTGCATCCTAATCTTGGCGTGGTCAGCATCGAGGCTCACCGCAGTTTTGTGATTGCCGATATTCCCGGTTTAATCGAAGGCGCCGCCGATGGCGCGGGACTGGGCGTTCGTTTTCTTAAACACCTGTCGCGCACCCGTCTGCTGTTGCATCTGGTGGATGCGGTACCCGTAGATGAAGCTGTTGATCCGGTGACCGAAGTGCGGGCGCTGGAAAAAGAAATGGGAAAATTCGACGCTGAGCTACTGGAATATGATCGCTGGCTGGTATTGAACAAACTGGATCTGTTACCTGAAGATGAGCGGGATGCGCGTTGTGAAGACATCGTGCAGCAGCTCGACTGGCAAGGCCCGGTATTCCACCTGTCTGCCCTCAACAAGCAGGGCACACAGGAGCTGTGTTACCGGATTATGGAGTATATTGAGGAGAAACAGGTAGCGGGTGGCGAGTAGCTGCTACTAACCTTAAACATGACTGATCGCGCACAACTCAAACACGCCCGCCGCTGGGTCATTAAGATTGGCAGCGCGCTGTTGACCCGGGATGGGGCGGGTCTCGATCTACCGGTCATACAGGGCTGGGTGGATCAGATTGCGGTGCTGCTGGATCAGGGCATGGAAGTGGTGCTGGTGTCCTCTGGCGCCGTGGCGGAGGGGATGTGTCGCCTGGGCTGGAAGCGCCGCCCCCATGCCCTGCATGAGCTGCAGGCGGCGGCGGCCGTCGGTCAGATGGGGCTGGTCCAGACCTGGGAATCCTGTTTTTCCCGCCATGCCCGACAAACGGCGCAGATTCTCCTCACCCATGACGATCTCTCCAGCCGGGAACGCTACCTGAATGCCCGCAGCACCATTCGCAGTCTGCTGGCGCTGGGTGTGGTGCCTGTGGTGAACGAAAATGACACGGTGGTGATCGAGGAAATCCGCTTTGGTGACAATGATACCCTGGCCGCACGGGTCGCGAATCTGGTGGAAGCGGATAATCTCGTCATTTTGACGGATCAGAACGGCCTGTTTGATCGGGATCCACGTCAGCATCCTGAGGCGAGGCTGATCCGCGAGGCACTGGTAAGTGATCCCTCACTTGAGATTATGGCGGAAGGTGGTGCGGGCAGTCTGGGACGTGGGGGGATGATTACCAAGATCCGGGCGGCGCGGTTGGCGGCGCGTTCCGGTGCATCGACCCTGATTGCCTCAGGACGTGAACCCCGGGTACTCGAAGCGTTGCGGCAGGGAGACGACATGGGCACCTTGCTCAAAGCGGCGGATGCCCCCATTACCGCACGCAAGCAATGGCTGGCGGGTCACCTGAAAACATGTGGACGACTAGTGCTGGATCCGGGGGCGATCAGGGTCTTGCGGGAGTCGGGCCGCAGTCTGCTGGCTGTCGGTGTCACTGCGGTGGAAGGTGACTTTGCCCGCGGTGATATGGTGATCTGCATCGACAGTCAGGAGCGGGAAGTCGCACGCGGGCTGGTGAACTACCCGGCTGTTGATGTGCGTAAAATGATGGGTCAGGCCAGCGGCAAAATCGAAACGCTGCTTGGTTATGTGGATGAGGCCGAGCTGATTCACCGCGATAATCTGGTGCTGGTGGGTTAAAGGGGGGTCACTGAAAGAAAGGCGCAGCTAGGAGCCTGTCCGGGAATAGAGAACCTACTGCGGAAAAGCTGAATTTGGCCAGATTTTCCCCTATATTTTCGTTAAATATGCTCAATATTCGCC
>DRJN01000408.1 GCA_011052165.1 Gammaproteobacteria bacterium | reverse complement strand
CTAGCGGTTTGCGTACACTGTGAAAGAGGCTAGAACCCTTATGAGACAACTACATCATGCATTTCATGGGTTGGGAAATTCGGATATAGCCATTTATATTAATGTCTCTTGCTGCGGTGTTTGTGCTGTATCTGGTAACTGAATACCGTGTCTGTATAGGATGAGCGCTCACAGAGGTAGCATCCCAAGGTGCAATCGAATAAATCTCTCTAAATTTGTAAATACAGTTTTGTGAGGGCAATCCGATCTGGTGTTTTTTTAAAAATCGTTCGCCGTGGCGCGTTGGTTATGAGTACCAATAAGATTAACCAACGATGGGAGAAACACCTCAATGGCGGAAAATACGGAAAAAACGCTGAAAACCCGAGAGGTTCGTGCATTCGGATTTGTCGGTGCAGAGGCGGTCAGGACCCTTACCGAGAAACTTTCAGATCTGGCTGAAGAGGATGCACGGGAGCCGATTCGCCTGGCCATGGCCTGTTATGGGAATGCCTGGATTTCGTCCCAGGCGTTCCATGATTATGTGCGAACCATGGCCGTACCATTGGATACCTGTGCTCTGGGATGTGTAGAAGGTTCGGCATTGCTGGTCTTCGCGTCTGGCAGGCAACGGTTGGCTGCCGTGGGGACCGTGTTTAGCTTCACGCGTTACAAGATCTGGTTCGAAAAAGAAGATCTGGATGTGGTCGAGTTGGCCCAGAAGGCTCAAATAGCCAAGCAGGCGGAATGGAATGCTGCTAAAAGTATCGCCAGGGCGTCTGGGCTCTCGGCGGAGGTGGTGTTGGAGATGTTCAGGCAGGGAGTGGTGCTGTCAGTAAAAGAGGCGCTGGATCAGGGGTTGGTCACAGGTACGCTGGAAGACGGCGTTCAGGAAAGGCTGAAAGTAGAAACTGGGCAAGTCAGTGTGGCGGTGTGCTGACCGTGGTGCGATCTGAGAAGCCACGCGAGGTCCGGTTTATCGGCCGGGTGGAGTCGTGCACCGTGATACCGGTGCTTGATCGGTTGCTTGATCTTTATGCAAAGGATAATACACGTCCGGTCAGGCTGCTTATAGATAGTCTCGGCGGTGAATGTTCATCGGCTGATTTATTCCGGCTTCAGATTCTACTGAATGGTATAGATCTTGAGACCGTCGCCTTGGGAACGGTCGGATCTGCCGCCCTCAAGCTTTATGCGATGGGGAGGCGGCGTATAGCGTTACCCCATTCCCGATTCTACTTCCACCACTCGAGCACGCATTATCCAGCCCATGGGATGGATGTCCAAACAGCCTTAAGCGACCAGCGGGCCTCCCATGGCGTTGATCTGGCAAGCTGGCGCTTTTTTGCGCAGCGTTGTGATTGCCGGGCGGAACGGATTCAGAGGATTTGTGATCAGGCACCGAGCTTCGCCATAGCAATTTGGGAAAGTGTAGAAACTTTTAATTTTGTAAAATTACGTGAAGCGAAGAAGCGCAAGGTATTCGGATCATGGAGAAGTAACAATATATTTTACATTGTAAGATTACGTGCTGCAACGAAGTATACGATATCAAGTTTGTGGGAAAGAATAAAGGAATTACCACAGGTGGTAATAGATATACCATTAGCTTTGTCAATGATTCCTATGTTTTATTATGGTTTTCTTCTCAGGCGTGGAATATGGATAGTTGTCTTTTCGCTTATATGGATAGCAATGTTTGGTTCTGTGTATAAATTATACTTTTCGGAGGCTGCACATACCTGGGAACAGGCAATGCTTAATTCGGCCTTTTCTTATTTGACTTTGGGGACATCACCTGGCGACCAAGTGCAATATTTGGGAGCGGAGAAAGCCAGTTATTGGGAAACTGCACAAGGCATGAGTTATCAAATAGTAATATTCATAAATGCATTGTTCGGTTTTATTCACCTAGGAATATTTGTTGCATATTTGTATAGTAAGCTTACGCGTCGATAATCGTTATGAGTATCGGATATAAATGATGATCGATTGTGTCGCTACATCGTGATAGATTTTGCACGTTCATGCACAAAAACGCGTTGTTAACGCGGCAGCATTTCCTTTTTTCCAGACCGTCCTGCGACTGTCAAGATTCCGCATGACATTTCTGTTGACGCTACATTAGGGTTCCCATAAATAATTCTATGGCGACTAAAACCGCTGATACATCTTCGTCGCCTTTCATTCTTGCTCAACCTACGAATCTGCAGACGGCGTCGTCTATCGAGGCTAGCCGACCTCGCTCTGCTCTCCATGATGCCAGCGATGGCTTGAATGGCACGTTGTAGGCAGAAGTTAAAAATAAGGATAATCGCTGCGTTGCACACAGCAGGAAATAATTCATCTGTATGTTTAGCTGTGAACTGGAGGCGTTGTTGAGGACCAATCTATGGCAGTTTGGTGCCGTATGTCAGCTGACATGATCACCCACTGAATGTGAAGGTGCTTTTAAGTATGGACCACGAAGCCGCATGTGCGATCAAAAATGCTATACATGATACTTCGCTGCCTGCCTGGCTTGCGGGACAGTTTGTATCGGTCCGCGATTCGATACGCACGGATCCGTACTGATTGGCAGCTATCGACCCTTGAGGAGCATCATGCGGCGGAACTGTCGCGAACAGCCGCCCATGAGGCCTTCATAAGCGACTGCAATATATTGAGCAGAAATATGGCCGAGGCGGGTGAGGATATTGCTTGGCGGGCTATCCTGGGTGAGGATAGAAAAAACATCGGTGATTTTGCCTGCTACCTTCATTGTATTTTTGGCCTGAGAGCGCGATAAGAAAAACCGCACACGGCACGGCCAGCGCAGCGGTGGGTGGCGCCTTCAAACCAGTGGATGCAGATGCCATCCAGAGATAGTCTTCAAGCTAAAATGGCGCTGTAGCTCCTGGTTTGCCAATCTTCCCCTCCGTGTTCCTGCCTGACAGTGGCTGCTGACGGGCACCTGCATCTGATCTGTTTGCGCCCCAGTTATATGCAAAAGTCTTGCATTTATATCGTGTTTTGCATATAAACGGGGATATGGCTTCCCTTGAACGTTATCTCGATGAGAAACTTTCCAGTGGCCGGGCCTACTTTTCCCGGGAAGAGGCGCTGGGAGCACTCGGCCTGGGTTCGGCGGCATTTATTGCCGCTTCTGGCAGGCTGGTCAGGAAGCATCGGTTGGCATGTCCCCGTCGCGGGTTCTACCTGATCCTGCGGCCAGAGGATAGGGTGGCCGGGGCACCGGACCCGGTTCGCTGGATCGATCCCTTGATGAAATATCTAGGCCTGGACTATCGAATCTCCTTATTGCGGGCGGCCGCTTTCCATGGTGCCTCGCATCAGGCTACCATGGTCTTTCAGGTGATTGTCCCGAAACAATTGCGGGCATTCGAGATCGGTCGCCACCGGATTCAGTTTATTTACCAGACCCCAGAAACCTTCGCCAAAATCAACTTGCCCGATTGGCTTGCGCAAATGAAAAGCGAGGCCGGTTTCGCCAAGGTGGCCGGTGTGGAGCTGGCCCTTTTGGATTGCACTCGATACTTTCGCAAGGCCGCTGGCATCAATGGCGTGGCCCAGATTACAAAGGACCTCGGTGGTAGCGCCAATCCACCTAAGCTGGCGAAAGCCGCTATGGCCTACGAGAATTCCGCTGTGCGCCGACTTGGGTATCTGCTGAACCGCGTGGGTCATGCGCGCCAGGCCAAGGCCTTGGAGCCGTTCGCCAGCAAGGCCAAATCCATGAAGCCCCTGGACCCTTCCATTCAACCGTTGACTGAATTGCTTGCCCAACAGCACGAAAAAGACACCAAATGGATGCTCGTGATCAATGAATCCGTGGAGATCGATTTTTGATCCCGGTCTCATATATTCAAGAGTGGAGCAGCAAGGTGCCTTGGCCGGATTCGAGACAGGTTGAGCAAGACTTGATCATTTCCCGGGCATTATGTGACCTGTTTAATTGTTCGGCATTGGCAGGAAAGATTGCCTTTCGCGGTGGTACTGCGATCAATAAGCTGCTTTTCCGGCTACCCTTGCGCTATTCGGAAAATATCGACCTGGTGCAAATACAAGCGGAGCCTATTGGCGCCACAATCGATGCCATTCGCAGCGCACTTTCGTGGTTGGGCCGGTGCAACTGGCATTGAGCCGGACACTCGATGCGCCTGGTGTTCAAATTCGCGCCCGAAGCATACCCAGAAACCTCGCTCAAACTAAAGGTCGAGATCAATACCCGAGAGCATGAAAGTCTGTATGGCATCAAATATTATCCCTTCGAGATTGACAGCAGGTGGTGTCAGGCGAAAACCGAGATATTATCCTTCGAGCCCGAGGAACTGTTCGGAACAAAGCTACGCGCATTGCTGCAGCGGCGTAAAAACCGCGATCTGTTCGACTTGCATGAGGGGCTCAAGCAACTCTCGATGGACCCCGATAAGCTTATTGCTTGTTTTGTGCATTACCTGGCGCTGGAGGGAAAGCCGATCTCTCGTGCCGTCGCTGAGCAGCGGATGTTGGAGAAGCTGAGCCGAAGCCTGATCCAAGACGTCACACCGCTTTTGCCCGCCAGCAGCCGTTTCAATGATGCCGATGCCTTGGAAGCGTTCGATAACATCTGGACTGATTTGATTGCAAGGATCAAAGGCGATCCATGGAAACTTTCCAAGCAAGTCATCGATAACCTGCGCAAGGAAAAGATGCCGAATTTGCTTCGATAGTGTGTTGTCTCAGTTCATATTCCTGATTACGCCACCTGCAAAAGAATGGCGATGTAACACCGGATCTGAGAATTCTCCCCTCCGTATCCCTGCATTTTTAAAAATCAAACAAGACCCCGCGTTGATATGCCTGGGGACACTCAACACAGTGTCCACCCAATTGGACATGTCCGATGGCATATTGCCGAAATCTTTAAAAATCCACGTGCCCGGAGCGTTGTTGTTGAAAAAACATCGCCCAAAGACCAGCATGCTGGTTGTCCACCATGGTGGACAAAGGAGTCGGCATACTAACCTAAGGATATGGCTAATCCTTGTGGCAGGGAGGAGGCAGGCAGATACGCTTTCCGGGGGTCGTTACGCGCTCTATTCTGGAAATTCATTGCATGGACCGGAGATTGTATTTACTGCTTCGGTGGGCCGAAGAACGAGCGCGTATTACTTCTCTATTGCAAATCGCCGCCGCTAATACGTGACGATCCTCAGGATCGGGAAGCTCCAGGCCGTCGACGAGGTCCTCATAACCCATCACCAGGCAGTCGGGAATGGCTTGGTCCATGAGCTGCCGGGTACGCTGGAGTTGCTCGGCGCTGAGGTCTTCGCGCTTGCCAAGGACAGCGTGTATCCATTCATCGTGGATGTGCTCGGTCCAGCGTGCGCGGAACAGCTCCGCCATCGCCAGCCGCAGCAGGAAGTCGCGGAGCGGTGCCGGGTACAGTACGCAGGCGTCGTAGACCGCGGTGAAGTGCGCCACGCGCTCAGTAACCCATGTCGAGTTCCTGAGCCTGTTTGGTCAGCTCGTCAAGTGCGCGCGCACGCTCCGCCTCACTGCACTTTTGGTAGTCCATCAGATCCTGAAACAGCACTCGGCGCCGGGGACCCACCTTGCGATAGGGGATCTTACCTTGTTCCAGGAGCTTGACCAGGTAAGGCCGGGAAACGTTCAGGAAGTCCGTGGCCTGTTGGGTCGTGAGCTCCGCGTGATGCGGCACCAGGGTGATCGCATCGCCTTGGGCCATGTGGGCAAGGATGTCGACCAGCAGGCGTAGTGCCGAGATGGGCACGGTGATGTCCTGATCCCCGTCGATCAAACGGATACGCACGGTCTCGCCACGACCCAGATACGCCGCCAGCAGCCGGCTGCTTTGGGCGGCCAGTTCAACGTCACGCTCGCTGGGAGCGATCGCATCATGATGCTTTCTAGCTGCCGTTGCCATGTTCGTAACCCTCTATTTTATTTCGTTAAGCAGGTGACCTGAAAGAAGCCATAGTCCAGATCCTGACACCTGTGCAATGGGGAGGTAGCGTGTGGGGTTGCTAGGAGCGCCCGTCGAGCGTATTGGACTGTTGCGCGTCATGCCGCCTGCCAAAAGTCGAATCTTGCGCTGCACCTTGCTGCGTTGTTTTGCTTGCCACAGGTCGTATTTCGCCTCAATTCGCCATTGTCCTGGAAAAGATGCTTGGTGCCAGCGCTGAAATGTGGGCCAGAATTTGACCTGTGGGAGGCGCGGAAAAAAGCGGATTGAAACATTCTGGTAGGCGATGTGAGGGTCTTACTATCCCATTCCGAGCCAAAGTGCCAATGAACGATTCAACTGGACAAGATGTGAGTCTTTGAGCCTGCCGATGACCTCTTTCACTTTATCCCGGCGTACAGCGCCGATTTTATCCACCATGACTTCGCTGGCCTTGTCCAAGCCATTTTCTGTTG
>DRJN01000407.1 GCA_011052165.1 Gammaproteobacteria bacterium | reverse complement strand
TGACTTAAGTGACTGATTATCAGCTCTTTAGCGAAACCCCACAGCACAATCGGAACCCCGCTCAAAAACGGTCTGTTCGACCCCGAAAAAAGGGCTTTCAGTCGCCGCAGGGAAACCCTGACGGTGGGCGGTATATTGGAATCTCAGGGGGCGCAGTTCAGATAGGCCGCCGACGCTGTGCGGCCAATGTTACCAGTACGAATTTCTTTGACGAGCGCGTCCTGATGTTGCCGGCCGATTTCGCTGACGTCATGATTCAGGCGCAGGATTTCCTTTATCGCCGCCGCGACCTCAGCGACATCCTGCTCCTCCGTGGGCAACTGGAAACAGCGCATCACCAGCGTCTTGCGAGCCACCTCCAGCTCAGCCACCCGCTGCCATTCGTGATCACGGGCTTTGGTCAGCATGTCCTTGCTCAGGCCGATAATTTCGACCAGCTGCCGGGTACGATCACTGCTCATCGTCGTTGCTCTGCATCAATCGCGGTTCAGGCGGCCGGCTCGTGGACCGGGGTGCGTTCACCAATGGCATCCCAGGCCTCCTTGATCTGCCTCAGAAGATCACCGACTTCATCCAGCAGGGTGACGTCATTTTGCAGATTTGCCTCTATCAGGCGACGGGTCATGTAGTCGTATAGATCTTCGAGATTCTGGGCGATTTCCCCGCCCACATCCTTATCCAGACTGATTCGCAAACCATCGATAATGGAAATTGCCCAGCCGATATGTTCACCTTTGGGGCCGATTTTTCCGTCTTCCATCAGACCACGTGCGATATGTATCTTTTCCAGCGCACCCTCCATTAGCATCTGGATCAGCCGGTGGGGGCTTGCGCCTTCCATCTGGCTGTGTACGTTAATTTTTTTATACTGCTGTAGCGCTGCCTGCGCATTCGAAAAACTCATAACACCTTGCTCCTGTTTGTCTGTCCCCTTGCCGCAATCCTCGCCTCACTGTCTGTTGCGATGATTAATTATTCCTATCGTTTAGCGCCGATGGTCGGCAACGCCGCTAACTGAGTGGTTAAAAAATTACTGGTCGTATTCAGGTTACTGATCAACACATCCAGGGCACCGAATTGCCTGCGCAAGCGCGCCTCAAGCGCGGTCATTCGCCTGGCCAGCGTAACGCGATCGTCGCCAATGTCTTTAATCTGATCATTCAGCCCGGTGGTTACCGAGGTAAAAATACCGTTACTACCGAGTATACCGGTCAATACGGTGCCAAGTTGATCCGCATAGCCGCGTGAAAAACCGACCACGCCGCGATTCCCCAACGCACCACCTTTAACGGTAATTTCGAGACCGCTCGCGTTACCGGAAGCGGTCAGCTTTTGCCCGGATCCGGTGGCCGCCAGATTGCCTATGGTGCCGGCGATATCCACGCCGCCGGTGGCAACAGGTGTCACACCGAATAAACCGGCGGCGGCCGTCCCGCCATCGATCGACACGGTTGACGCCAAACCAAAGCTGTTCGAGATCAGCGTCAGCACGCCCCCGGACTCGCTGGCTTTCACACCCAGGGCGGCGCCCTGTAATACGCTGTCGGTATTGATTTTCGACTGCAGTTCCGCGACCAGCGAGGTGGCGGTATAGGTCCCGGCCGCCAGGGTGACGGTGGCCTGGGTACCATCCACGCTCAGCGTCAGGGCGTCGTCGACACCGGTGGTAATGGTCAGTGTAGCGGCACTACCACCCACCACCTGTCCCTGGGTCGCCAGTTGGGTGATATTAACCCCATAACTGCCACCCACGGTGCTGGTGGTCGAAGCACTCACATCGATCAGCGAGTCGGCGGCGGTACCAAATGCGGCAAACAGGCCGGTGACGGCATCGGTATTACTGCTGATGGCGGCACTCAACTTGGTGCTGTCCACCACCAGCGTCCCGTCCGTGCTATTGCGGGTGATGCCGATGTTCGCCAGAATTGAAAACGCGTCGGGGGCACCGACGACCTGGTTGGAAAGAATACGCCGAAACTGGCTGTCCAGGGCACGTAGCACCCCGTCGCCATTCAATGCACCAGACACGCCGGTAGTTGGATCAAACGCCGACAGGTCATTGATGGTCTTGACCAGATTATTGTACTGGTCAACAAAGGTGGTGATGTTAGTCGATATCACACTGCTGTCTTTGGATACCGTCAACGTGGAACTGCCGGTGGTCAGCAAGGTAACGGTTACACCGTTGAGCGTGTTGCTCAAGGTATTGCTGGCGCTGGTGATATTGATACCATTGAGCGTCGCCTGCGCATCCTGGGCGCCCTGCGTTTGTAACAGATTGTTGGTGGTGGCGTTAAAACTGAACAGCGACAATCCACTGGTATCGTTGTTGTTGCCGTCGTCATCGGCCACGGTAATTTCCAGGCTGTTGGCGGCGCCGGAATTCGTTGAGGTAAACACCAGTCGCTCGTTGGTTCCGTCAAACACAATTGACGCCGACACGCCGACGTTAGCGGCATTCACGGCATCGCGGATTCCGGACAGGCTGCCGTCGGTAATCTGCACGGTCTGCGCGCCCTGGTTGGGATTCTGCACAAATGACGTATAAGTATCGGTGGCCGGGTCGTAGCTGGTGGTGCCAAAGTTAAAGGTCAGGCTGCCGGTACCGACCACATCCGAAATAGCGGTGAACTGGGCGGCGGGCAGGGCCGAGTCGCTGACCAGGCTGTGCGCTGCCGCCAGTTGCGTGACCGACAAGGAAAAACTCCCCACGGCAGCGGCATTACTCGCCGACACCGAGGCCACCGCCGGTGTACCCGACTGCGACGTTTTGGCCTGAAACAGGGTCGGATCCGACAACGCGCCCAGGCTACCCTGGAAGCTGCTGATCGCCGACTTTAAAAGACCGAATGCACTCAGGCGCGCCTGCAGGTTGGCTTCACGCCGATCCAGCCGCTGCGCGACCGGCTGCCGCTCGACGGTCACCAACTGGGTGACGATGCCGTTGACGTCCAGTCCGGAACCCAGCCCCGGTGCAGTGATAGTTGGCATTCAGATCCTCGTCTCGCTATTGGCACGTTGAGTTAACCAGACGTGCAAATCCGGGGCCACTTCTATGTTTTGACTTGCAGCAACAGTCCGTCGGACGCATCGCTGTCGGCGGCCTGCGCTTCGAGAAAGCGTGCCCGCGCCAGCACTTCCTCGCTGGGAATCTGCCGGATAACTTCTTTAGTCTTTGAATCCACAACAGAAATAACCGTCCGGCCAAGATCGGTATCGACCTGAAACTGGAGATCCCGCTGTAAGTTTTGTACGTAGCTGCTGATATCGCTAATGGCTTTTTGCAAGGTTTGCTCATCCTCGGG
>DRJN01000406.1 GCA_011052165.1 Gammaproteobacteria bacterium | reverse complement strand
AATCCGCCGGGAGTCAGCACCTTACTGGCGTATGATCCGAAAAAAGGCCGCGATGTGTTTCCTCTTCCGGATGGCACGGACTTTGGTTTCCGTGTTCATCTTAGTGGTGAACCCAAAGCCGGAGATAGTTTCAAAATTGAATTCAATACGGATGGCGTCGGCGATAACCGCAATGCGATTGATCTGGCGAAACTACAGAATACCCCAGTATTATCCAATGGTACCGTCGATTATGCACAGGCCTATTCGCAACTGGTTTCCCGGGTAGGCAGCAAGACGCATGAGCTCGAAGTGAATGCGGGGGCACAGGAAAAATTGCTGGCCCAGGCCAAAGCACAACGGGAATCCATCTCCGGCGTGAATCTCGACGAGGAGGCGGCCAACATGATGCGCTTTCAAAAGCTGTATCAGGCCAACGCGCAGATGATTGCGACTGCCAACAAGTTGCTTGAAACCCTCTTGAGTTCATTCAGGTAAGACCATGCGTATATCGACTCATCAGGCTCAGCAGGTTGCCATTGATGCCATGATTGATCAGCAGAAAAAACTGAGCACGGTGCAGGAACAGGTGGCCACCGGCCGTCGTATTACCCGGCCCTCCGATGATCCTGTGGCCGCCGCACGAGTGGTCAATCTTCGCGATGCCCTGGCGGGCACGAAACAGCAGCAGGAAAATATTAATGCCGCGCGCACGCGCCTGACAATGGAAGAAAGCGTGCTGAAAAGTGTGACCAGCGTTATCCAGCGCGTGCGCGAACTCACCGTACAGGCTAATAATGATTCCCTGACAGCCGAGGATCGGGGCTTTGTCGCCGACGAAATCGGTCAGCTCAATGATGAACTTTTCAATCTTGCCAATTCCACGGACAGTAGCGGTGGATTTCTTTTTTCCGGTTCAAAGACCAAATACCGTCCTTTTAATCACAGCGTAGGCAGTGGCTATGACTATCATGGTGATGATGGCCAGCGTTTTATACTGATTGGTCCGGAGCGGCAGATTGCCACCGGAGATTCAGGTAGTAAGGTGTTTCGCGATATCAAGGATGGTAACGGTGAATTTGCAATATTTGATAGTCCCAGCAACAGGGGTAGTGCCGTTATTTCACCGGGTAATTCGGTTGATGGCTTTAAGGGTGGTCGCTACACCATTGTTTTTGCCAAAAAAGTCAAGCCTGATGGCAGCAAGGAATTTTCCTATAAAGTTACCGATGAGAAAGGTCAGATTATTGTTCCTGCAGGGACGCCATATAAATCTGGTGATGCGATTGCTTTCAAGGGTGTGAATACTTTTATCAAGGGGGAGCCGGAAAATGGCGACTCTTTTGTCGTGCGTCCGAGTGAAAACCAGGATCTCTTTACTACCATCGATCGCTTGGTCAGCGCACTGAAAGGTACGGACGACAAAGGCAAAGGGTTCACCGGGTTGCACAATGAAGCTGCTCGTGCTCTGGTGGGGCTGGATCAGGGGCTGAATAATATTCTCGACGTTCGCGCCACAGTAGGCGCTCGCCTCAATGCGCTGGACGGGCAGGAAGATATTAATGGATCCTATAAATTGCAGATCAAGCAGACCCTGTCCAAGGTTGAGGATCTGGATTACAGCAAAGCCGTCAGTGATCTGAATCTAAAACTGACCGGACTGAAAGCCTCACAGAAAGCCTTTACCCGCGTGCAGGGTATTTCCTTGTTTAATTATTTATAAGATGGGGGACGAACGATGATGGGTTTCACTTCGTTCTACCCATCCTACGGGTATTTTATAGGGTAGGATGATGGGTTTCACTTCGTTCTACCCATCCTCACGGGTATTTTATAGGGTAGGATGGGTAGAACGAAGTGAAACCCATCAATTCTTGCGTTGTTATTTGGTGTTGAAACAAACGATTTTTGAATTAATTTTGAAATATCTCCGTCTTTCCATATAAAACAATAATATAGCTCACATAAAAATTTCCCCTGACCCCCTAAAGGAAGCCCGATCACGGACGCTAGTGTTTTCGGGAGCGGTGAATATGTCCATTTTGGGGATGTATATCCGCTAAAGAGTATGTAGTCGAAGACAATGACTAATCGTTGTTGGAGATGAAACAGAGGAGAGCGTTATGCCTCAAGTCATTAATACAAATATTTTGTCGTTGAACTCCCAGCGTAACTTGAATAAGTCGCAGAATGAGTTACAGGTAGCCTTGCAGCGCCTGTCATCCGGTTTGCGGATTAACAGCGCCAAGGATGATGCTGCGGGACTGGCCATTTCTGAACGTTTCACCTCACAAATTCGTGGTTTGAACCAGGCGGTACGAAATGCCAATGATGGTATTTCTCTCGCACAGACGGCGGAAGGCGCACTGGCTGAGGGCGGCAATATTTTGCAGCGTGTTCGTGAACTGGCGGTACAGTCGGCCAATGCTACCAACTCGGCTTCAGATCGCCAGGCGCTACAGGCCGAAGTCGGGCAACTGGTGTCGGAACTTGATCGTATCGCGACTTCGACCGATTTCAACGGCCAGAAACTGCTTGATGGTACCTTTGGTGCCGCAGTATTTCAGGTCGGCGCCAATGCCAACCAGACCATTCTGACCACCACCAGCAACTTTCGTACGACACAGTATGGCGACTACCGGGTGGAGGGGGTGGCCTCGACCGGCACTGCGAGCAACCGTATTACCGGCGAAAACCTCGCGGTTAGTGGCTCGCTGGGTACTCATACTTTCAAGGTTGAGAACGGTACCAGCGCCAAGAAAATTGCCGAGATGGTCAATGCTAAAAGCGATAAAACCGGGGTTAGCGCTTTCGCCAAGACCCAGGAGAAAATCAGCTTTAGCAAGGCCGGCGCCTATGTGCTGGATATCAAGTCTGATAATCCAAAGGCTCAGCAGGTCGCTTTTACCATCAGTGGTACGGACGGCAATGATGGTCTGGCCGGTGCGGTAACCGCCATCAATGATGTGGCATCCAAGACCGGCGTCACTGCCCGGATCAGTGAAGATGGTTCGGGTGTGATGTTGATGAACAACACCGGTAATAACATTACCCTGCAGGAAGCCAGCAACAATAACAATGTTGGCGCTATCACAGTAGGGGATGCGACCCTTCCGGCAGGTACGGGTGGTGCTGAAGCAGCCCCGACCACGGCTGACGGGAAAGCTGCTCCGGCAGGCGCGGCTGCGATTATTACCGGTCAGGTAATATTTGATTCAGATAAATCCTTCAGCGTCTCAGGGACCAGCGGCATGACAGTGAAGGATAGCACTGTGGCGTCTACACTGAATTCGGTTGCTAATCTGGACATTAGTTCAGTGGCTGGCGCCAACCTGGCGCTGGCGACGGTGGATGCGGCACTGGCGACGGTAAATAACCAGCGAGCAAAATTCGGTGCTATCCAGAGCCGCTTTACGTCGACCATTGCCAACCTGTCTACTGATGCTGAAAACCTGACCGCTGCGCGTTCACGCGTTCGTGATGCTGACTATGCCAAGGAAACAGCTGATTTGACCCGTGCCCAGATTCTGCAACAGGCAGGTACAGCAATGCTGGCACAGGCTAATGTGGCGCCACGGAACGTCTTGACCCTGTTAAAGTAAGCTGGGAATTATGGACAAAAACCGCTGATGGATTTCAGTGGTTGCGTCTGACGGCGTAAGAGGTGACGTTATGGCAACACATTCGATAACCAATGTGGCACTCGTGGTGGTGGCAAGGGACGGTCGCGCCAGCAGTGGTTCCAAGGGGAATGTTGCCGAGGGGCGGCAAACGGTTGCCGCCGCAATCATCGGGGAGCAAACCCGTGAAACCGAGGTCACAAAAGAAGATATTACACAAGCAGTGAGCCATCTGAAGGAATATGTACAGCACATGGAACGCGACATGGATTTCAGTGTTGATGACAAAACAGGACATTTCGTCGTGAAAGTCTATGACTCGCAAACCAAGGAACTGATACGCCAGATCCCCTCTAAAGAGATGCTGGCCATATCAAGACGCCTGACGCAATTCATGGATGAAGAAGCAAGAAAAGGATTTCTGATAGAACTGAATGCCTGATGGAATGGTACAGGCTGGTACTAAACTTGCATTGTACCGGTAAATCGGGTTCCGGGAAGGAATCCTCATTCAGTTCCAAATGAGTCAAGAGGTACGGTATGCCAGGCATTACATCTTCCGGTATCGGATCAGGACTGGATGTCCGGGGTCTGGTCGATAAGCTGGTGGCAGCAGAAGGTGGGCCAGTGAAGATGCGACTGGATCGCAAGGAAGCGAAACTCCAGGCCGGACTCTCCGCGATAGGAATGTTCAAAGGGGCGGTTTCCGGGTTCCAGTCTTCACTTAATGCCTTGCGCAAACCGGATACTTTTGGCCATTTCGAAGTGACCAGCAGTGATAAAGACAAGCTGGCCGCTACGGCTGATAAAGACGCCCAGCCGGGTGATTATGACATTAAAATTTTGCAAATTGCCAAGGCGCACAAACTTTCAAGCGCCGCTCTGGAATCTGATCATCTTCCTGTAGGAAGCGGCAGTTTGACGATTCAACTAGGTCGGTTTGATGATGAAAGCGGGCATTTTGTAATGAATTCGAAGATCCCCGCAAAAACTATTCGCATTACTGATAAGAATGACACCCTGCGTGGGATTCAGGAGGCGATTAATAAATCAGGTGCGGGTGTTCGTGCCGCAGTGATTAATGATGGCAAGGGCTATCGGCTGGTGCTGTCCTCACTGGTGGCGGGCAATGACAACAATATTCGCATCAAGGTGGACGACAAGGACGGGACTGATCAGGATATGTCAGGACTGTCGGCCCTTGCCTATGAACCAGGCAGCCGGCAGGGCGCGGGACTGAACATGAATGAGGTGGTGGCGACGCAGGATGCCAAGCTGAACGTTGATGGTATCTTGATTAGCCGTTCCAGTAATGATATTGATGATGTGATCGAGGGTGTCACTCTTCACCTCAAGCCGGGTTCTGAAGGTAGCACTAATCACCTTCACATCGAGATGAATACCGCTTCTATAATGAGTTCGGTCAAGAAATTCGTTAGTAAATACAATGAATTGATCGACGTGGTGGATAAGCTGACCAGCTATGATCCCAAAACAAAAACAGCGGGTCCGCTCTCAGGCGATGCGTCTATTCGCGGGGTTATTAACCAGATACGGCGTATAATGGGAAATGATTTCAGCAGTGTTAATTCAAAATATGATTCTCTTTACAGCGTGGGCATTGATATCAAGCGTGATGGCAAGCTGGAGTTAAAAAGCACGAAACTGCAGAAAGCCATTGATGATGATCTACAACAGGTCGTGCAATTATTTTCGATTTCCGGCTCCAGCAGTGATCCTGCGATTCATTACCTTAAAGCGGGTCATGAAACAAAGACCGGCACCTATGATTTGGTTATTACCCACATGGCTTCACAGGGCGCATGGGCCGGACGCCCCGTCATGGCGGGTGTAGCCGGGACTATATTTCCATTGCGCCTGGAGAAGGGAGACAACAGTTTCCACCTCAAGGTGGATGGCGTGGATAGCAAGAAGATCACGCTGAGCGCAAAAAATTATTCCAGTGAGAGTGATTTACTGCAGGAACTGCAAAGCCAGATCAATTCAGACAGTCATTTTCAAAAAAATAAAGTCTCCGTGGAAGCCCATTTTTTTAATCACCGGCTGCTATTGGTTTCTGAGCGTTATGGCAATCATTCTTCAGTTGAAGTCATTCAGTCTGACAAGGGGCTGAAAGAAAACCTGGGTTTTCAGGTTACTCGTGGTATCAGTGGTGAAAATGTAGCGGGTACCTTCAATTATGTGGCGGGTATCGGTTCCGGGCGCACCCTGACAGGCAAAGGCAGCGCAGAAGGTCTAAAAATAGAGGTGAAGGATGGCTCCACGGGTGAGCGGGGACAGGTGTTTTTTTCTCACGGCGTGGGCGCGCAGCTTTACGAACTGAGTGGTCAGTATCTGAAACAGGATGGCATCATAAAGATTCGCAGTGAGGGTTATTCAGATCGTATTCATGACCTGGGAAAAGACAGGGAAAAGCTGGCGCGCAAACTTAAGGCCTCCAGGCAACGCTATTTAAAAAAGTATAGCGCGCTGGATGCAACGCTGGGGAAAATGCGATCAACGAGTAGCTATCTCAGCCGCCAGTTGGCTTCTTTGCCCGGTGCGGCAAAGATGAAGTAAAACTGACATGGAATCGTTATTTCGTTCAACTGTTTGGCCTCCTGCCCTGTGGGTAACATGCCACGGTATTACCCGCAGGCTGCGCTGGTGAGATACGCGACAGGGTTTAAGTGACGTATGTTTTGTTAATAAATGAGGAATCAGGTAATGAATATGGCAAAACCACATAGTGCGGTTCAGCAGTATAACAAGATTGGTGTTTCCAGTGGTGTTGAGTCCGCCAGCCCCCATCGCCTGATCCAGATGTTGATGCTCGGAGCGCTGGGAAAAATCCATACTGCCAAGGGGCATATGGAGCGTGGCGAGGTATCGTCAAAAGGGGGAAATATCAGTTGGGCGATTTCTATTATTGACGGTCTGCGTGCGAGCCTGGATCTGGATACAGGGGGTGAGATCGCGCAGAATCTGGACGATCTGTATGACTACATGACCCGGCGTCTGGCCCGGGCTAATGCTGAAAATGATGTCGATATTCTCGATGAAGTTGCATCATTGTTGCGCTCGATCAAGGTGAGCTGGGACGAGGTTCCCGCGCGTATGGAACAGGGAAAACAGATTCAGGAATACTGAAGCTGAGGAGCGAGATCGGCCATGCCTGCAATATCCCCACAATCACATGTACAGAATATTCTGCGTATCAGTCATGAGATGTATGGCCAGGCGAAACAGGGTGATTGGGCAACGTTTACCAGGCTGGAAGCGAAACGTGAGAAAATAATCACGGCCCTGTTTGCTCATCCGCATATCAATGTAATGCTGGAAACACTGGCGGCGACATTAAGGCAGGTTATGACGATCGACAATAAAAGCATGGCTCTGGGGGAAAGGGAGAAACAGCGACTGGCCGGAGAAATGGCCGGGCTGAACCAGCATCATCAGGCCGCCCGGGTTTACCAGCTTGCATCGATGAATGAATCGTTGTCGTCTTGAAATGGGGAGCCTGAACCGTTGCATTTCGTTTAATTATTAATCGTTGCAACAGTATTGGCATCGTAGCCCCCTCTCCCTTCTGGGATTGGGTCATGGATGACCTTGTGTTGCGAAGCCCATGGATGGGCGAGAGCGACGAGGGTAGGGGATAAAATACATGCAAATACTGTTGCAGCAACGATTAATAAGTGAATGTTTTGGCCAATTATTCTGACGGTTTGAGGTTATAGAGGCTTATTTTATAAAATTAATAGCATATAGTCTGGTAAAAGGGGGTGGATTCCCCTATAGTAACGGTCAATCCAGATATTGTTATAGGCAGTTTTGGTTGTTCCCTTCGTGTTAGCCCTGAATTCCCCGTTTCATTACCTGTACACAACAACACTCTAATTTTGTTT
>DRJN01000405.1 GCA_011052165.1 Gammaproteobacteria bacterium | reverse complement strand
TACAGATTACTGGCGATATAGCTGAACTTGTCCACTAGTTCAGGTTCGAAATGAGAACCCTTGTCCTGTTCAATAATTTGCATGGTTTTTTTTAATGAAAAAGGTTCTTTATAAGGACGATGGGATGTCAGGGCATCGAAGACATCAGCAATGGCGAAAATCCGGGCATTCAACGGAATGGCGTCAGCGGCCAGACCTTGAGGATAACCCTGACCATTATATTTTTCATGGTGCCCGCCTACGACATCTTCGGCATCCTTCAGCCAGTCGGATTTATGAATAATATCCAGGCCGTGGGCGACATGATCTTTCATGGCTGAAAACTCCTGTTGGTCCAGCTTCCCGGGTTTGAGAAGGATATTATCGCGGATGCCAATCTTGCCGACATCATGCAGAAATGAACCTTTTATCAGTGACTTTATTTCTCTTTTGTCGAGACCGATTGCTTCTGCAAGAGCGACTGCATAAATAGTGACGCGGTAATTATGCGCATCAGTATCACTATCGCGTTTTGCAATAGTTGCCCCCAGTACCTCCAGCATCTCAAGGTTGGCGTTGAGCAGGCTGGTTGAAAAGTCAGAGAGCTTTCCAGCCAGGTGGGTAATCACAGGATAGAGCAGCAAGGTGGTTGAAAAGACAATGGCGAATACATAAAAAACGGTTTCTATGATCTGCTTTCTGACCAGTTCAATGGCATAGTCAGAGATGGCAAATACGGCATGCAGATAGATAGAGGACTGTGGATCTGCGATCAGGCGGGTGTTGGTATAGATATAGGGTCGTCCGGCAATACTTATTACTGAATATTCAAGCTTGTCGGTATGGGGATAGCTTGCCGGTATCTTACTGATATATTGTTTGACTGCCTCTAATGAGGCATAGTGGTTATCTTCATAGGCTTCAATATGATGACCTTGGTTATTATAAAGCATGGCGTATACATAGCGTCCTTCCCTGATGCGTATGTTTGAACCCGGGGGATAGTTTATGGCTTCAAGCAGTGCCTGTTTTGTTTCCAGATCACCTTTTTTCATCAGTTGTCTGAATTGAGCCCGGACCATGCTGATTTTCAACTGCGACACCTTAATCACTGTATCAATGACCATGTCTTTGGAATGCTCATAGGCTATGAATGAGAATACACCGGCAATGATAAGTGACGCCAGTGTCAGCCGGCGGATGAGGATCTGATAAACAAATTTTTTCAGGGGTTTATTTTTTTCCATTCCACTGCTATCCCTGTTTTTTCTGTTATGTGCTGATTCCGGGTGTGCTGTCAGGAGGGTTTGAGTGCCTGGATATAGGCTGACAGAACATAGTCTTCTACGTTGGTATCGGGTGCCCAGTCACGAATAAATTCGCGGGATTCGTCTTTAGGGGTGATTTCAATCTCTTTAAAACCCGCTTGTTGCAGCATGTTGTGAAGATCTTCAATCAGGGATGCACCCGCCATGCAGCCGGCATGTAATTTTTTATCATTGCGCATTTCTTCCGGTAACTCGATTGCGGCTACGACATCTGAAATAGCCAGTCGACCCTGTGGTTTCAGTATACGAAAGGCATCGCGGAATACCTGAGCCTTGTCAGGAGACAGATTGATGACACAGTTGGAGATGATAACATCGACGCTGTTGTCGGCAATCGGTAGGTACTCAATTTCGCCCAGTCGAAATTCGACATTGCTAAAATCCGCTTTATCGGCGTTATTGCGCGCCTTGCTAATCATGGCCGGGGTCATGTCGATACCGATAACCCGGCCGTTTTCACCGACTTCCCGGGCGGCGAGAAAAACATCGAAACCGCCGCCACTGCCAAGGTCAACCACATGGTCACCCGGTTTCAGGCTGGCGATGGCATGGGGATTACCACAGCCCAGTCCCATGTCAGCGCCTTCCGGAACACTCTCCATGTCGCTTTCACTATAGCCAAGGCGCAGGGAGTTCAGGGTGTTGATGTCCAGTTCGGCGGAAACCCCACAACAGGAGGATTCGATTCCGCAGCCTTCGCCATTATTACTGGCTTCGGCGACCTGGGCGTAACTATCGCGGACATGGTTCCGGATGTCGTCATTCTGGCTATGTTGGCTGTCCCCTGTTTGTTCAGAGGCGGCGGTGCCACAGCAGCTATCGGGTGTTTTATGGTTCATGAGTGATATTCCTGTGATGGATGAGTTAATCTTTTGGGCTGTGATTCCCCGCTGCTTGCAGAGAAAAACGGTAGGATAGGTAGAGCGAAGCGTAAAGTCCAGAAGGAAAATCCGCCGGCATGTTCGTTTGTCAGCCTGTTATGTCTCAACCGGGAGTCCCGCTTTTTTCCATTCGGGGAAGCCGTCTTCCAGACGGCGGGCTTTCAGGCCTTTTTCCCGCAGACGCGCGACGGCATCGAAGGCCAGGACGCAGTGGGGACCGCGACAGTAGGCGACGACCTCCTGATGGGGATCGATCTTATCAAGATGCTGTTCCAGTTCGCTGAGCGGTACATTAACCGCACCGGGTACATGGCCGGCAGCATATTCTTCCGGTGGACGCACGTCCAGCACGGTGACCAGTCCTTCGCGCGCGCGCTTCAACAGTTCCCGGGCGGGCACCGCTTCCAGATTGTCCTTGACGGTGAGGTAGGTTTTTACCAGTTGATTCACTTCAGCCAGATGCCGTTCTGCGACGCCCCGGACGGCTTCCAGCAGACCAATGACATCGTCACCGCTCAGCGTGTAGAAAACTTTCAGACCTTGCTTGCGGGAGGTCACCAGTCCGGCCTGGCGTAATTGCTGCAAATGCTGCGAGGTGTTGGCGACACTGAGGCCGGAAACTCTGGCCAGTTCATCGACACTACGCTCGCCCTGGGCTAGAAACTCAATTAACTCCAGCCGGTTGGCGTTGCTCAATGCTTTCCCTACGCGAGCAAACTGCGTAAATAAATCCTGTTTAAAATGGGGGCTTGACATATTTTGAAAATCCTCTATTCTATTATTCAAGAGATCTATTGAATAAATGATCGCTACAACAATTTTAGCATTACTTGTGGATGTGGCAAGCTCCATCTTCATCTTTATAGAGAGATTATTGACAATGACGGACTTTGTACTGACCCATGAGGTGACTATTCGACTCAGCTTTTTTTTCGGGGTATTCATCCTGATGGCAGTATGGGAATGGAGGGCGCCACGGCGGGCCTTGCGGGTCTCGAAATTACTTCGCTGGGCCAACAATCTGGGACTGGTTTTTCTGAACAGCTTTATCCTGCGTCTGCTGTTTCCTGCGGCGGCGGTGGGGGTGGCCGCGTTTGCTCATCAGCAGGGCTGGGGCCTGTTTAATTACTATGCGGTACCGGATTTTGCAGCGATCATTGCCGCCGTCATTATCATGGACTTCATCATCTATCTACAGCATGTAATGGTGCATGCCATCCCGGTACTCTGGCGGTTGCATCGGGTACATCATGCCGATCTTGACTACGATGTCACTACCGGGGCGCGTTTTCATCCTCTTGAGATCATTCTTTCCATGCTGATCAAATTTGCCACCATTTTGTTATTGGGTCCGTCTGTGGTGGCGGTGATTATTTTTGAAGTTGTACTTAATGCCATGGCTATGTTCAATCACGGCAATGTGGGTTTGCCTAAAGAGCTGGATAGTCTGCTGCGTTTTTTTGTCGTCACTCCGGATATGCATCGGGTACATCACTCGGTGGAAGATGATGAAGCTAACAGTAATTTCGGATTTAACCTTAGTTGGTGGGATCGATTGTTTGGTACTTACCGCGAGCAGCCCCGAGCGGGTCATCAGGGTATGACTATTGGCATCCATAAATTTCGTGAACTGAAACAGAGTACCTGGATAACGGGTATGTTGAGTATGCCTTTTATGGGCAAGCTCAATAGTTACGTTATTAATCGCCGCCAATGGAATGAAAAATCTTGAGCCGACTTAGCAGGAAACATCATGAACTCAAAATTATTGCGCTTTAGCCTGCTCATTGTACTACTTGCCGGTATTGGCCTGGCGGTAATGTATCGGGATCAGATGAATACTGCTGCACTGGAGGCATGGGTGCAGGGAGCAGGTGCGGCCGGGCCGTTGTTATTTATGTTGGTTTACATACTGGGTACGATTTTTTTTATACCGGGATCGATGCTGACTCTGGCCGGCGGCGCCCTGTTCGGACCGCTGTTGGGCACCTTCTATAATCTCACTGCTGCAACCCTCGGCGCGATGATTTCCTTCCTTGCCGCACGCTATCTGGCGTCCGCCTGGGTGGAACAAAAAGCCGGCGGATGGATGAAACAATTAATAAACGGAGTCGAAAATGAAGGCTGGCGTTTCATCGCTTTTACCCGTCTGGTGCCCTTATTCCCCTTTAACCTGTTGAATTATGCCCTGGGTCTGACCCGCATAAGTTTCAGCCAATACATTGTCGCCACCTATATATGCATGTTGCCCGGCGCTCTTGCTTATACCTACCTGGGCTATATTGGCCGCGAAGCGGCAACCGGTGGAGAAGGCATCGTACAGAAAGCCATGCTGGCGTTGGCGCTGCTGGCCGTGGTGAGTTTCTTGCCGCGCCTGATTGGTAAACTGCGCAGCAAACCCATGATCACGATCCCGGAACTTAAAAATAAACTGGATGCTGATGAGGATGTTTTGGTACTGGATGTGCGTACACCGAAAGACTATACGGGCGACCAGGGACATATTGCCGGCTCCAGATTGCTGCCGCTGGAAGAACTCGAAACGCGCATTCATGAACTGGATGATTATCTGGAAAGAACCATTGTCACCATTTGCCGCACTAATCGCAAATCAGCGAAAGCCGCGCAAATACTGGCGCAAAAAGGCTTTAGCGATGTGCATGTGGCGAAGATGGGTATGACAGACTGGAACGAACAGGGATATCCGACTGAATAGAGGGAATAAGATAGATTGGCAGGAGATACGAATATTTGGTGCTCAACCATATTCTGACTAAATCTCTTTGGGTGTCATTCCCCGCTGCTTGCAGCGAAAAGCAGTAGGATGGGTAGAGCGAAGGGAAACCCATCAGCATGCTACCACTTAATACCCCGCCAGCTTGCTGCGGGGTTGTTTATTTGAGAGAGGTAAAACCATGTCCACCGTCACAATTGTTATTCAAAACGCGCCCTATCAATCCAACAACAAAGCCTGGCATGCCCTGCGTTTTGCCGGTGCGGCATTAATAGAAGACATGGATGTGCGGGTACATCTGCTTGATGACGGGGTTGAAGTTGGACGCAGGAACCAGCAACCGCCGGAAGCTATGGTGAATCTTGAAATTCTGCTTTCTGAGCTAATCGAATATGGCCTTGAGGTACGGGCCTGTGGTATGGCGCTGGATGGTTGCGCCATTGATGAGGCGAGCATGATCGAGGGTATCGAACGGGGTTCCATGAAGGCGTTGGCCGTCTGGGTCAAGGACAGCGACCAGGTTATGGTTTTCTGAAAAAAAATTTATTTCACATCAAATGTAGCTTGGGCTGAATGAGATTTATGAAGCCCAATAATCCGCAGTAATTTATTGGGGGACCGAAGGACGCGCCTGTGACGCTTTGCGTTTCCCAGCCCGCATACTCCACGTCCTATTAGTACCTTAGAAATGATTTTCTGTGCATTTTGCAGAAAATTATTTCGTGAAGGTACTTATCTTGTGGTTTAT
>DRJN01000404.1 GCA_011052165.1 Gammaproteobacteria bacterium | reverse complement strand
ACGACTGACCTGGTTCTGCCCAAAGGGCGACTTAGCATAATTGTAACCGCCGCGAAGGCTGATCCGATCATTCAGATCGTAGCTAATACCGACCGCAAAAACAGTTTGATCGTCCCAGCCCGGGTTCATGGTGCGGACAAAATTATTGGGGCCGGTTACGGCCAGTTTATTCATGGTGTCGGACCAGTTGATCCACTTCAGATCAGCCGACAGAGTAAGTTTGCTGTTCGGACGATAAGCGATACCGGCTGCGGCCTGTTGTGGAAAATCAAGCGCCAGTTTGTAGGTTCCTGCGGTGCCTGCGGTGTGAGCGTCACTGTAGATATCGCCATAGGCCAGTTGATACTCCAGATCCGAAAAAGTCTGTTTGCTTTTATAGGAAAAGCCAAGCGTGATTTGTGGATTGAGGTCATACAAGAGGCCCAGCCCCAGACCAAATCCAAAACTGCTGGCTGCCCGACTCAGATCGAAATTATCCACGATGGTGTCGCCAACACCATCGGCATTGGTGTCACTCAGGACGCGCTGTTGAAAAGCGACGGATTGATAATCGATGTTCAGAGACACGCCCAGGCTTAGTTTGTCATTGACATTCCAGGCCAGTACCGGCGCCATTTGCCAGAAGGCAATATTGCTGTAGCCATCCCAGTAGCGATTGGGCGCACCGCCGGTCATCTTGGTCGAGGCATAATCTACACCCATACCCGAGGTGCCATACATGCCACCGCCAAAATACATATTGCTGCCTTTCGAAGTTGGAGCGGTCCAGCCAAGCGAGGGGACGCCATACATGCTTACGGCGCTGTCGCCCTTTTTGCCAGCCAGCGCGGTGAAATCAACGTCTCGTTCCGGCATAAAGGCTTCCATTGAAAAATCTGCACGGCTGCCAACACGCGCGGCGCCGGCCGGGTTGGACACGGCAGTCATGGCGCTGCCGGGATTGGCGGTAACCGCCCCGGCCAGGCTTTTCTGGTAAGCGCCCACCCCAATAAGTTGATAGCCATTCGTGGCGCTGGCAAGTGCGGGAAGAGTGAGTGCAGCAATTAGGGCGCCGATTTTTTTATTCACGGGATAATCCTGTTTTTTTTAGTGGAAGACAAATGAAAGATCAAACCTCCATTCCAGTATTTATATATAAAAACATCAGAATATTACAATAAGTTCATATTAGTGAGGTTGGTCGACTTTTACCCGCAGAAATCGTTTATGGCAGTATGAATTCCATATGTTCTATTAAATTTATGGGGTTATATGGAATTGGTCTAGAACGATATGGGGGATAGTGATCACGGGCAAAAAAAAACCCGCAGGATGCGGGTTTTTCAAATGCAGGAGGAGAGGAGGGGAATTAAAGCTTGTCTGCCTCGTCAGCCAGGTAGCTGGCGACGCCCTCAGGTGTGGCCTGCATACCTTTGTCACCGTGTTGCCAGCCAGCCGGGCAGACTTCGCCGTGCTCTTCGGTGAACTGCAGGGCATCGATCATGCGAAGCATTTCATCGATGTTGCGGCCTAAGGGCAGATCATTGACGACCTGGTGGCGCACCATGCCAGCCTTGTCAATCAGGAAAGAGCCACGGAAAGCCACACTGGCTTCCGGGTGTTCAACGTCATAGGCCTGGCAAATGGCATGGTTGACATCGGCAATCAGGGGGTATTTAACCGGACCGATGCCACCTTTATTAATGGGGGTGTTGCGCCAGGCATTGTGGGTGAACTGGGAGTCGATGGAAACACCGATAACCGCGACGCCGCGCTTGCTGAATTCGTCCAGACGGTGATCAAATGCAATCAGCTCGGAGGGACAAACAAATGTAAAATCAAGAGGATAGAAGAAAAGCACGGTATATTTCCCGCTGCTTTCCTTTTTGAAATGGTAGTCCTCGACGATTTCGCCATTGCCCAGTACGGCAGCAGCGGTGAAATCGGGGGCTTCGCGACCGACTAATACACACATAAAATACTCCTTTAATTTAAAATGAGTCTAAATTGAGACGGCACTATTCTAAGGCGCATGCGTCCGACTATCAACCCTATTTCACCCCTTATTTATCCATAATTTTTACAGAGAAGACTGATCTCAGCGGACGACCTCCGCCCACGGATAAAAACGGGTATAATCAAGCTCCGCAGGCGCAACCTAATTGCGTGAAATCCTGACACAGGATAGAATTCGTAATTGATCTAAGCCCGTGTTTTACCACCGTTTTGTATCACACCAAAGGCCCGACAAAGCTGGGACTAAATTTGACCACACAGGAAAAAGTGAATTTGCTGGACTTCGATCTGCCCGCGCTGCAGGGTTGGTTTGAAGCACAGGGTGAAAAGCCGTTTCGTGCCGCCCAGGTGATGAAATGGATCTACCAGTTTGGGGTGGACGACTTCGAGGCCATGAGTAATCTGGGCAAGGCGTTACGCGCCAAACTCGGACAGCTTGCCGAGATTCGGGCGCCGGAAATGGTCAGTGAGCAGCACGCCCATGATGGTGTGGTGAAGTGGTTGTTACAGGTGGATAACGGCAACTGTGTAGAGACGGTTTATATCCCTGAAGACGGGCGTGGCACGTTGTGCGTGTCTTCTCAGGTAGGTTGTGCCCTTGATTGCAGTTTCTGTTCAACCGCGCAACAGGGTTTTAACCGTAATCTTCTAGCGGCTGAAATTATTGGCCAGGTCTGGCGCGCCAATCAGGCACTGCAATGTCTGCCCCGTGAACAGCGCGTGATCAGTAACGTGGTCATGATGGGCATGGGCGAGCCGTTATTGAATTTTGATAATGTGGTTACCGCCATGAATCTGATGATCGAGGACAATGCCTACGGTTTATCGAAACGCCGTGTGACCCTGAGTACTGCCGGTGTGGTGCCGGCATTGGACAGGTTGAAGGCGGTGACGGATGTCAGCCTGGCGGTCTCGCTGCATGCACCCGATGATGACCTGCGGGATCATCTGGTGCCCCTAAACCGAAAATATCCGATCAAGGAATTACTGGCGGCCTGCCGGCGTTATATCGAAGGTGAAACAAAACGTAAGGTGACCTTTGAATATGTCATGCTGGATGGCGTCAATGACAGTCCCGCTCAGGCGCGGGCGTTGGT
>DRJN01000403.1 GCA_011052165.1 Gammaproteobacteria bacterium | reverse complement strand
TTCTGTGCATTTTGCAGAAAATTATTTCGTGAAGGTACTTATACCCCTCAAGGGGGTACTGAACAGAGTCTTGTGGTTTATCCAGGTTAGGGTTCGTAAAAATATATTACCGTTCGCACTAAAATTCTGAGTCTGATAAAAGGTCGAAATACATAAAAATTCTGAGTTCTGATAAAAGGTCGAAATACATATAAAACTCCGTTCGCCCTGAGCCTGTCGAAGGGTAAATGAAATATACTCAGCGTTTATCCAGCTTTTTATTTATGCCAAACGCCACTATTGCCCAAACACTACTCGCCTGGTTCGACCAGTACGGTCGCCACGATCTACCCTGGCAACATCCGCGCACCGTCTATCGGGTCTGGATCTCCGAAATCATGCTGCAGCAGACTCAGGTCGTCACGGTCATTCCCTATTTCGCACGCTTCATGAACAGCTTCCCGGATATTCGTCACCTTGCCGGTGCGAGTGAGGATAATGTCATGCAGCACTGGAGTGGCCTGGGCTACTACGCCCGCGCTCGCAATCTGCACAAGGCCGCCCGGCACATCCTTGAAAACCACGCAGGTGTTTTTCCTGAAAACATCGATGAGATTCTGGCCCTGCCCGGAATCGGGCGGTCCACAGCTGCAGCCATTCTGGCCCAGGCCTACGGGCAGCGTCACGCTATTCTTGATGGCAACGTGAAGCGAGTACTCACCCGCCTGTATGCCATCGAAGGCTGGCCCGGGCAGAAAACCATCGAAAACCAGCTTTGGGTCCTTAGTGAGAATATCACCCCCCGGCAACGGCCAGCTGACTACACTCAGGCTATCATGGACTTTGGCGCCACGCTTTGCCGCCGCAGCCAGCCCTGCTGCAGCGACTGCCCTATCTCAGACCACTGCCAGGCCTTCCAGCAAGACCAACCGCAACGCTACCCCAGCCCCAAACCCCGCACGTCTCCTTTGCCCATAAAAACCACTCGTATGCTCCTGCTCAAAGATGAGCAGGGTCGCGTGCTACTGTTAAAACGTCCCCCCAGCGGCATCTGGGGCAGCCTCTGGAGCCTGCCTGAATGCAATCATGATATTGATATTGCTGACTTCTGCCGTGAACGCCTTGGGATAGAGGCAAGAGGTATGAAAACTGGCAAAGTGCTGCGCCACAGTTTCAGCCATTTTCACCTCGACATCACGCCCATCAGTGCCCATGCCCGGCCCGCTGATCATGCCGTGATGGCGTCCGATGAAAGAGTCTGGTATAACAGCCGCCAGCCTGATAGCCACGGTCTGCCTGCGCCGGTAAAACGCTTACTTGAACCCACGCAGGACAAAAGCAACCCCGAACAGGAGTAACCACTCATGAGCCGCACCGTAAATTGCGTCAAACTGGGCAAAGAAGCCGAAGGGCTGGACAAACCCACCTACCCGGGTGAACTGGGTCAGAAGATTTTTGACCAGGTATCCAAAGAAGCCTGGCAAATGTGGATGGAACAGCAGACCATTATTATCAATGAAAATCGTCTCAGCCCGATAAACCCGGAACATCGCGCCGTGATTGAGGCCGAAATGGAAAAATTCTTATTCAGCAAGAGCTAAGAAACCCCCGTTGGGTTCCTCCGTTTGTGCTGTGTCCTTCGGCGGGCTTTCTGAAGGCAGGCTCAGGCCGAATGGAATTAATCGGCAATTCCCTGAGTAAATTCCAGCTTGACGTAGCCGCAGCAATCACGTTAAATACGCCGCTCCTACGAAAGGGACAAGTGACTAGGGACCAGGGGCGAGAAAACCCTTTTATCCCCACTACCGAACAAAGCAGTGGTAAACACTGTTTTTGCCTCGCAGCAACTTGCCCTCGCCACTTACATTTAAGGCCGGGTAGCTCAGTTGGTAGAGCAGAGGACTGAAAATCCTCGTGTCGGCAGTTCGATTCTGTCCCCGGCCACCATTCCCCCCCCAACCTTCCAAAATTGCTCAAAATTCGAGCAGTTAATCATTTCTATTCGTCAATTATTACCAAAAGTTAGGGGATAACCTTACAGATCTTTCAAATCTAAGGCGGTATTCTGTCTTTAACAGGGAGGTGGGAGCTGTGACAGGGACGTCGCACTAAAATTCCTGATCTGCCGCACCTGCGGCAGGTTCTTTCTCCCTGTCCTGTACTTGATTGTTATTTTGTGAACCCCGTATACTTTCGGTAAAATATTACGGAATAACAAGGTAGCTCCCTGATTTCCAGCAAATCCCAACGCTGTATCGAACAACTGTGCGCCGAAGGCTGCCAGTCAGTTCGCCTGTATATCAGCCGTCTCGAGCAGGGCGAAGATGTCCCACAGGCCAATGAACTACAGCCGGAAGAAAAACAGCAGGTGCTGGCCGAGCTGAAAGCCATCATGGCGGTTTACGACAAATAAACGACCCCGCAGCAGCAAGCGATGGAAAATTACACCCAACCTAATTAACTATCTGTTTTATTTGAATAATTACATTTAACTTCCGGGGAATAAAAATATGAAAGGCATCATACTGGCGGGTGGCTCTGGCACCCGTCTCTATCCTCTGACTCGCGCTGTCAGCAAGCAGCTGATGCCGGTTTATGACAAACCCATGATCTACTACCCGCTTTCCACGCTGATGCTGGCTAGGATCCGCAACATTCTAATTATTTCCACCCCGGAAGATCTGCCCCAGTTTCAACGCCTGCTGGGTGACGGCAACCAGTTTGGCCTGCAAATCGAATATGCCGAACAGCCCAAACCGGAAGGTCTGGCGCAGGCCTTCACGATTGGTGCTGACTTCATCGGCGATTCACATTGCAGCCTTATCCTTGGCGACAATATTTTCTACGGTTATGGCCTTGGCACCAACCTGGCCAATGCTATGAAGTGTGAACAGGGCGCCAGTGTTTTCGCCTACCGGGTCCAGGATCCCGAACGCTATGGTGTGGTGGAGTTTGATAAAAATGGTAAAGCCGTGTCCATTGAGGAAAAACCGGAACAGCCCCGCTCCCATTATGCAGTGACGGGCCTGTATTTCTACGACAATCAGGTGCTCGATATCGCCGCCAACCTGAAGCCCTCCTCCCGGGGGGAGCTTGAAATTACGGACGTAAATAAAATTTACCTTGAAAAAGATAGCCTCAATGTAGAGATTCTCAGCCGGGGCACCGCCTGGCTGGATACCGGTACCCATGAATCTCTGCTACAGGCCTCCACTTTTATCGAAACCATTGAACAGCGGCAGGGACTCAAAATTGCCTGCCTGGAAGAGATCGCCTTTCATATGGGTTATATTAATGCTGCTCAGCTTGAAGCCCTGGCCCATCCGCTACGCAAAAACAGCTACGGACGTTACCTGCTCAATCTACTAAAAGATGATGACCCCGGTCTATGAAGATTATCCCCACCTCCCTTCGCGAAGTCCTGCTTATCGAGCCTGATGTATTTGGTGACACTCGCGGGTTTTTCATGGAAACCTGGCACGCGGACAAATATGCAAAGCTGGGTCTGGATGCACACTTTGTCCAGGACAACCATTCCCGCTCAAACAAAGGTGTATTGCGCGGCCTGCATTACCAGCTCGAACACCCCCAGGGTAAACTGGTGCGCGTCAGTCAGGGTTCGGTATTTGATGTCGCGGTTGATATTCGCAAAGGCTCGCCCACCTTTAGTCAGTGGGTGGGGTATGAGCTCAGTGGTGACAATTTCAGACAGCTTTACGTCCCGCCCGGTTTTGCGCATGGATTCTGCGTCCTCAGTGAGAGTGCCGATTTTATTTACAAATGCACCGATTTTTACGCCCCCGAATACGAACAGGGCATATTATGGAACGATCCTGATATTGCTATCGACTGGCCATCCGGCGACATCCTGATCTCGGACAAGGACGCAGCCAACAGCCCCCTAAAAGATATGCATGCAGCATTGCCTGTTCACGAAGATGCAACATGAAAATTCTAATCACCGGCGCAGGCGGACAACTCGGCCATGAAACACAGCTCATGCTGCAACACAAAGGTATCAATACCATTGGCATCGGTCGTAAAGACGTGGATTTTTCCCAGCCGGAACGGGTGGCTGAATATATTGCCTCACAGCATGCCGACTGGGTTATCAACTGTGCCGCCTACACCCAGGTCGATAAAGCCGAAGAAAACGCCGAGCTTGCTTTTCGAGTAAACCGTGATGCTGCAAAAGCCGTCGCCGAAGGGGTACAGAGCTATGCGGGTCGCCTGCTACAGGTTTCCACCGATTTTATTTTTGATGGCAAACAATCCCACCCCTACCGTGAGCAGGACAGCAGCAACCCATTAGGTATTTACGGCCAGTCCAAGTGGGAAGGGGAACAGGCTGTCCAGAAAATTCTCCCGCAAGCTATTATCCTGCGCACCGCCTGGGTTTATGGTGTCCATGGCCATAATTTTGTCAAAACCATCCTCCGTCTGGCTTCAGAACGCGAAGAACTGGGGATCATTGATGAGCAGATTGGCAGCCCATCGTGGACTTTTGATATCGCTCAGGCCATGTATGCCCTGATCGAAAAAGAACGCACGGGTATTTATCACTTTAGCAATGAAGGCGTCGCTTCCTGGTATGATTTTGCCCTGGCTATCGTCGAAGAAGCACAGTCTCTGGGGTTTGATTTGAAAATCAGGACAGTGAACCCGATTCCTACACATGCCTACCCCACCCCGGCGATCCGGCCCGCCTGTTCAGTGCTGAGCAAGGAAAAAATTCGGGCTGAAATAAATTATAAAATTCCGCACTGGCGGGGAAGTTTAAAAACGATGCTGCAAAAACTGAGAGAAACCCGGAA